>CAVBNJ010000114.1:0-7857 GCA_963596755.1 bacterium | reverse complement strand
GAACAATACGTAGAAGCGGTCAAAAAGATATATGGTTCACATATACGGCAGATCATCCTTTATGGTTCATATGCAAGAGGAGATTATCGTCCAGATTCAGATGTGGATATCATGATTCTGCTGGATATGACGGATCTGGAATTAAAGGCATATGCACAGCAGCTTTCCTATATGACGTATGATTTTAATCTGGATCATGATCTGGACATTAAGCCGATTGCAAAAAGTGAAGCACATTTTAAAAAGTGGATCGTAAACTATCCATTTTATTCCAATATTCATAAAGAAGGGGTAGTTTTGTATGGGGCAGCATAATCAGGAAGTGGGAACAAAAAGAGATCTGGTTTTATATCGTTTGGAAACAGCCAGAAACGATCTGAAATCTGCGAGAGCTTTACTTACTATTGAAGATTATAAAGGTGCTAATAACAGAGCGTATTATTCGATTTTTCATGCAATTAATGCGGTACATGCAGTCAGTGGCAAGGCGTATAAGCGGCATAAGGATGCGGTTGCAAATTTTAATAAAGAATATGTAAAAACATCAATATTTCCAAGAGAAATGGGAAGAAGAATCGGGCAGGCAGAAGAAATTCGCCATGCCAGTGATTACGATGATTTTTATATTGCAAGCAAAGAAGAATCAGAGCGTCAGATAGAAACAGCAGAAGAGTTTATTGCCTTAGCAGAAAAATATTGCATGGAACAGCTTGAACTGCAGGAGCCATGATGCGAATATGTGAGAAAAGAATATGTGATTAAAAGCCTCATTAACTTAGAAAAGAGAATGAGTCTTTTATTAATTCAAAGTTAGTAAAATTTTTATTGACTTAATTAATATAATAGTTATAATAATTATTAAAAGAAAGGAGGAGAGGGAAATGAAGGATACAGCACAGCTTAGGATTGAAAATAAAAAGAAGATCCGTGCAGTTTTGCGGGATGGGAAGGAGTATACGAAACAGGAGCTTGCCGGGCGGACGGGGCTTTCTGCGGCGACTTGCAATACGCTGATCAATGAGATGGATGCCGAAGGAGAAGTTACGGGCCGTAAGCTTCAGCTCGGAGAGGTTGGGCGGAGTTCGCAGGTATATCGAATGAATGAAGCGTATGAGTATACTCTGTGTGTGTGGTTCGAGATGATTGATGAGGTGCGGGTTCTGTATTTGTATCTTCTGAATGCGCTTGGCGCGGTGGAGGAGAAGAAAAAAGAAGAGTTTTCGTCTCTTACAGAACCGCTTCTTCTGGCGGAAATTGAGAAGATGATGCATTCCAGAGAGAATATCGCGGTGATTATGATTGGAACGCCGAGCCTTTTAAAAGAAGGAAAAATCTCCCACTGCGATATCCCGGAGCTGGACGGATGCGATCTCGTCGGGGACCTGCAGGAAAAATATCCAGTGCTGGTTCATATGGAAAATGATATGCATTATCGGGTATATGGCTATTACAAAAAGAAATGCCAGCCGGATCAGATCGTCACGCTGGCGAATTTTCCGCTGCATGTGATCCCCGGAATGGCGAGTGTCCACCGCGGGGAAGTGATTAACGGAAAGAGCGATCTTGCTGGAATGACAGGCTTTCTGGTCTTTCCCTTCGACCGGGAGGAGCAGAAAGAACTTCTCTGCCCGGAGCAGGCGATGCCGATCCTGGTGCAGATGACAGTTGCAGACATCGTTCTGATCAACCCGGATATCATAATCTGCACCGGCGCGCTGGTAAACGAAGCGGTGACAGAGCAGCTTCGCGAAGAATGTGCGCATTATCTGCCAGAGGAACATATGCCAAAATTTCGTTATCAGGAAGACACCGGCGAAGATTATCTTGCGGGAATGTATGAAAAAGCAATGGAACTGGAGGGAAAATGGGTATGACTGAATGGGAAAAACTGCAGCGGGGCGAGATTTACAATGACCTCGACGAGGATCTGTACGATCGCAGAATCCGTGCGAAAAAACTGTTCCGCGCCTACAACCGGACAGAGGAAGAGGATGCCGAAAAGCGAAAACAGCTCCTTGACGAACTGTTCGCAAAGACCGGAGAACATGTGTGGGTGGAGCCGGATTTCTGCTGTGAATACGGCAGCAACATTGAGATTGAGGATCATGTCTACATCAATTTTGACTGCGTAATTTTAGACTGCGCCCGGGTAAAAATCGGTGCGCACAGTCTCCTTGGTCCGCGTGTCGGTATTTATGCCGTGAACCATGCGCTGGATGCAGAAGAGCGGCTTTCGGGTGTCTGCATTGGAAAACCCGTCACAATCGGACGGAATGTCTGGATCGGCGGTGATACCAAAATTCTGGCGGGTGTGACAATCGGCGATGATACCGTAATCGGAGCCGGCAGCGTTGTAACAAAAGATATCCCATCCGGTGTCGTGGCAGTCGGAAACCCGTGCCGCGTGCTCCGGAAAATTACAGAAAAAGATAAACTCAGAAAATAAAAGAAAGGCAGGAAACACAAAATGACAGAAAAAGAAAAAATGGTAAGACAGATGATGTATGATGCAAACTACGACGAGGAGATTCTGGCGGACCGTGATGCGGCGAAAGAAATGTGTTACGATTACAATATGCTGCGCCCGTCTGAGAAGGAAAAACAGACCGAGCTCCTCAAAAAATTGCTGGGAAAAACGGGAGAAAACATTATCATTACAGCTCCGTTCTGGTGCGATTATGGCTATAATATCGAGGTCGGCGAAAACTTCTATGCCAACCACAACCTGGTCATCCTTGACGGCGCAAAAGTAACGTTCGGCGATAACATTTTCATCGCACCGGACTGCGGCTTCCACACAGCAGGCCATCCGATCGACTATGACCGCAGAGACCAGGGACTCGAGTACGCATATCCGATTACCGTCGGAGACAATGTCTGGATCGGAGCCGGCGTTCAGGTGATGCCGGGTGTCAACATCGGAAGCAACGTTGTCATCGGCGGCGGAAGCGTCGTTGTCAAAGATATCCCGGACAATTCGGTTGCTGTCGGCAACCCGTGCCATGTAATCCGCAAAATTACAGAAGAGGACAAAAAGAGAAATTACAGCAGAGCAGCAGAAGAAAAGTAAGCCAGTTATCTGGTGCCATAGCTCCCTGCAATGCTTTTTCACACTTGCGGACATCTGCCACATGTGATATGATGGGAACGACAAAAAGTGCCGACAAAACCGCATTATATAGGAAAAACCGCGGCGGATGAGACGGCGCGAGAGAAAGCATAAAGGAGAATAAGATTATGGCAAGAGAAATCATTAATACAGAAAAAGCACCGGCAGCAATCGGACCTTACGTACAGGCAGTCGCAGACAACGGCCTTTTATTTATTTCCGGACAGCTCGGCTTTGATGTAGAGCATGGCAGTGTGATCCCGGAGACAGTAGAAGAGCAGGCTGCTCTCTCTTTAAAGAACCTGGACGCAATCATGACAGCAGCAGGAACAGACCGCACGAAAGTGATGAAAACAACGATTTTCCTGACTGATATGAATGATTTTGCCAAGGTAAACGAAGTATACGGTGCTTTCTTTGGCGAGTCCAAACCGGCTCGTTCCTGCGTAGCAGTTGCAGCTCTTCCAAAAGCAGCAAAAGTTGAAATCGAGTGCATCGTATCCCTGAAATAAGAGGGAGATGAGTATGGCAGAGGAAAGAGTAATCAAAATCGGAATGCTGGGCCTTGGCACGGTCGGCACCGGCGTGTACAAAGTGCTGAAAAGCCAGCAGGAAGAAATGCTTCCGAAGCTGGGAGCACGCGTGGAACTGAAGAAAATTCTAGTGCGGAACGTGGAAAAAGCAGCCGCCAAGGTTGACGATCCTTCGATTATCACCACGAATTTTGAGGACATTGCCAATGATCCGGAGATCGAGATCGTTGTTGAGGTTATGGGCGGAAAACAGCCGGCCATGAACTACATTCTTGCCTGCCTCGATGCAGGAAAGAACGTTGTCACAGCGAACAAAGATCTTGTGGCATCCGAGGGCAAAAAGATCCTGGCCGCAGCAAAGAGAAACGGAAAAGATTTTCTCTATGAGGCAGCCGTGGCAGGCGGAATCCCGATTATCCGTCCGGTCAAACAGTGTCTGGCCGCTAACCACATTACCGAGCTGATGGGTATTTTCAACGGAACCACAAACTTCATTCTGACAAAAATGTCGCAGGAAGGCATGGAATTTAGTGATGCACTCCGCCTGGCACAGGATCTGGGCTATGCGGAAGCAGACCCGACCGCCGATGTGGAAGGCCTTGACGCCGGACGTAAGGTGGCAATCCTTGCATCCGCAGCATTCAATTCCAGAGTGACATTTGAGGACGTTTACACCGAGGGCATCACAAAGATCACAGCAACTGATATCCAGTATGCAAAAGAGATGGGCTGCACGATCAAACTGCTCGGCGTGGCAAAAGATACCCCGGAGGGAATCGAGGCGCGCGTTCATCCGATGCTGATCGACAGCAATCATCCGCTTGCGACCGTCAACGATTCCTACAATGCCGTATTCCTGACCGGCGATGCTGTACAGGATACGATGTTCTATGGACGCGGCGCCGGAGAACTTCCGACCGCAAGCGCCGTTGTGGGCGATATTTTTGATGTCGTGAGAAACATCTTATGGAACTGCTGCGGCAGAATTGGCTGCACCTGCTACCGGGAGCGCCCGATCAAGCGCGTCGGCGAGATCAAGTCGAAATACTTTGTGCGCATGCACATCGAAAACCGCTATGGAACCCTCGCGTCTGTCGCTTCTGTCTTTGGAAACAACAAAGTTTCGATCGCACAGATGCTTCAGAAACGCGTCAACGGAAAGTACGCCGAGATCGTCGTCATCACAGATGAAGTAAAAGAGCGCCATTTTGAGGACGCCATGCAGATCTTAGGCGGAATGTCGATGATCCAGGAAATTTCTTCGACAATCCGGGTATATTAAAAACAAAATTTAGATCAAAGAAGGGAATTCACCATGAGTAAAAAACCAACCGTATTAATGATTCTTGACGGATATGGACTGAATGACAAATGCGAGCATAACGCTGTATGCGAAGCAAAAACTCCGATTATGGACCAGCTGATGAGCCAGTGCCCGTACGTAAAAGGACAGGCCAGCGGACTTGCTGTAGGTCTTCCGGACGGACAGATGGGTAACTCTGAGGTAGGCCACCTGAACATGGGCGCAGGCCGCGTTGTATACCAGGAGCTGACCAGAATCACAAAAGCAATCCAGGACGGCGATTTCTTCGAGAACGAAGAACTGGTAAAAGCTGTTGAGAATGCAAAAGCAAACAATTCTGCACTGCATCTGTTCGGACTTCTCTCCGACGGCGGTGTTCACAGCCACATCACCCACGTATTCGGACTTCTGGAGCTGGCAAAACGCAAAGGCCTCGAGAAAGTTTACGTACACTGCTTCCTGGACGGCCGTGATACTCCTCCGGCATCCGGAAAATCTTATGTAGAGCAGCTGCAGGCAAAAATGGATGAGATCGGTGTCGGCGAAATCGGCGTAATCTCTGGCCGTTACTATGCAATGGACCGTGATAACCGCTGGGATCGTGTCGAGCTGGCTTACAAAGCCCTGACCAAAGGCGAAGGCGTAGAGGGAACCAACGCAGCAGAGGCTGTTCAGGCTTCCTACGATGATGGAAAAACAGATGAGTTCGTTCTGCCGACCGTTCTGAAAAAAGACGGAAAACCGGTTGCAACCATCCAGGATAAAGATTCCGTTATCTTCTTCAACTTCCGCCCGGACCGTGCAAGAGAGCTGACAAGAGCATTCTGCGCAGACGAGTTCACCGGATTCGAGAGAGAAAAACGTCTGGATCTGACCTACGTATGCTTCACCGAGTACGATGAGACAATCCCGAACAAATCCGTTGCATTCAAGAAAGAGGAGATCACCAACACCTTCGGCGAGTACCTGGCAGCACACAACATGACCCAGGCTCGTATCGCTGAGACTGAGAAATATGCACACGTAACCTTCTTCTTCAACGGCGGCGTTGAGGAGCCAAACAAAGGCGAAGACAGAATCCTTGTAAAATCCCCGAAGGTTGCTACTTACGATCTGAAACCGGAGATGAGCGCTTACGAAGTATGCGATAAGCTGACTGACGCGATCCGTTCTCAGAAATACGATGTCATCATCATCAACTTTGCGAACCCGGATATGGTTGGTCATACCGGCGTTGAGAGCGCAGCAATTCAGGCTATCGAGGCTGTTGATGAGTGCGTAGGCAAAGCAGTTGAGGCATTAAAAGAGGTTGACGGTCAGATGTTCATCTGCGCTGACCACGGAAATGCAGAGCAGCTCGTAGATTACGAGACCGGCGAGCCATACACCGCTCATACCACCAACCCGGTTCCGTTCATCCTGGTGAATGCAGACCCATCCTACACCTTAAGAGAGGGCGGCTGCCTGGCAGACATCGCACCGACCCTGATTGAGCTGATGGGTATGGAGCAGCCAAAAGAGATGACAGGAAAATCTCTGCTGATTAAGAAATAATCGTTTGAATTTTTGAAGATCCTCTGCGGGATGCACATTGGCGTGAGTCCTGCGGAGGATTTTTTAATAGCAATAATCTGAAAATAAAAACGATTATATCATAAGAAACAGAATTCAGAAAAGAAAATAAATAAAAATCAAAATAAAGCGTTGACAAATGAGGAGAAAACTGATATAGTAAAGTCAACAAAAGAAAACGAAAGAAAAAAACAGAAAGAGAGGACGGACCGCCGAGAACATAACGAATTACCCCATAAACTAAGAAAGCGAAGGTATGGACCCAAGAAAACGTAACGAAGTACCCCAAAGCGAAACGTAAAAACAAAAAATAAAACAGAAAGGATTCAGTCCAATGCACAGTTCTAACTTATGAAAGCCATCCGAAAATGGAAAAATCGGATGGCTTTCATACTGCGCTTTTTTCTGTTTGAAAGAAACAGAGACTGGAAAAAAGAGGTTTCGACAGAGAGAGCAACATATTTTTCCCACAGCACGGCCATACTGTGAAAGCAGAGAAGAAACTTGGTTACTGTTCACTTTGCAGCAAAACAGGAGGGAAAAATATGTTTCGATATTTACCAATTCGAAGCGTGACAGGAAGAGAAATCCTGGATTCGCGCGGGAATCCGACCGTAGAGGTGGAAGTGGCCGTCGGGGAGGGGATTCTCGGGCTGGAAGGCCATATGGGGCGTGCACAGGTGCCGTCCGGGGCTTCAACCGGAAAATTTGAAGCGCTGGAAAAACGGGATCAGGAGGCGCGTTATCTCGGGCAGGGCGTAAAGAAAGCCGTAGAGGCAGTCAACACCGTCCTTGCCGATGCGATTGTCGGAGAAAATGCGCTGGAGCAGGAGCGGATTGACCGCATTCTGTGTCAGACAGATGGAACCGAAACAAAAGAAAAACTCGGTGCAAATGCTATTCTCGGCGTATCCCTTGCCGTGGCGCGCGCGGCGGCAAACGCACTCCATCTGCCGCTGTACCAGTATCTCGGCGGCTGCCACACAGACCTCATGCCCGTACCGATGATGAATATCTTAAATGGCGGCCGCCATGCCGACAACACCGTTGATTTACAGGAATTTATGATCATGCCGTGCGGTGCGCCCTCGTTCCGCGAAGGACTGTCCATGTGCGCGGAAATTTACCATACGCTGAAAAGTCTGCTGAAAGAACAGGGATACTCCACCGCTGTCGGCGATGAGGGCGGTTTTGCGCCCGATTTAAAGGACTCCGGTGAGGCACTCCAGCTCATCGTCGATGCCGTCGAAAAAGCCGGTTACGTGCCCGGAAACGACATCCGGATCGCCATCGATGCGGCGGCGAGCGAGCTGTACGAGGAGAACCGCAATGTCTATTAC
>CAVBNJ010000113.1:0-7876 GCA_963596755.1 bacterium | reverse complement strand
CTTACAGACCTCAACGGTACCAACCGCCGGCGGACAGGACCAGGAGGCTCCGTACCGGGAGCACTCTTTTTTACAGATCTGGCGGACCCGGTCATTGAATTCGATGTCCTCCGGTTTTACAAATGCATACTGATAAATAGGAAACTGGGTGATATATTCTTCAATTTCTGTCTGTGTCATTTTTTCATCCCTTCTCTTTTGTTACAGATCTTTTTCCAGAAAAGCAAATACCATATTCCAGTAAGTCTGGAGCATGCGCCCTCTGGTTCCAAACAGTTCATGCTTCGCTCCAGGTACTTTCACCATTTTTGCCATGCCGGGACGGCGTTCTGCCATTTTCCGGATCAGCCGTTCCTGGGCACGGTTGGATACAAGATGATCGTTCTCAGCCTGAAATAAAAGAACAGGAGCCTCGATCCGTTTCCAGCCGCTCCGCATCAGATCGCGGTACAGATGAACGGCGGCATGAAGCCATCCGTAGGAAGCCGCATTTAACTGATACAGCGGCTCTTTTTCCCGTTTCTGCTGGTAATAGAGAAAGCGCGGGCGTGAAAGGGAAGAACTCTGCTCAAAGCTTTCGATTCCCTGATACGGTTTCTGACCTATCACATACTGTCTGCCGCGTCCCGTTGCGCAGGCGAAAGCTGCAATCCGTTTTGCGTCTGCAAACGGTACTTTTCCGGTCAGCGGCCGGATCATCGGAGAGCTCAAAACTACTTTTTGAAACAGATGCGGCGCTTTGGCTGCCGCTGCTGCTGCAATTCCGCCGCCCATCGAATGGGAATAGAGCACGAGCGGAAGGCCATATGCCTCTGCTTTTGCTTTCCGTGCAACAAAGAGCAGATCCTCCACATAACGGTGATAGGAGTCTACGTAGACAAGCGAAGGATCCTCCACCAGCCGGTAGCTTTTTCCATGGCCGCAGTGCTCCGGCAGATAAACATGAAAATGTTCTTTGATAAAATAGTAGACGATCTCTTTATACTTCTCTGCATTCTCCGTAAAGCCGTGTGAGATTACCACAACACCTTTCGGGCGAAACGCACGGTAACGGAGAACGTGAATCGGATGACCGCTTTCCCGCTCCCAGTAAAATTCCTCCGCATGAGCGGCAAGGTACGGTTCCACGCCGTTCTGCATACGTTCTGCATAATCTTTTTCCTGTAATACACGTGTTTTCATAAGCCAATTACCTGCTTTCATCCAGATAGGAAAGGATATCCTGAAGATTGTCGATGGTGCAGTCCGGTGTGACTCCGATTTTGTTCGGAAGATGCTCTGGGTTGTACCAGCAGGTCCGGATTCCTGCATTTTTTCCGCCGCGGATGTCACTGGTAAGGGAGTCGCCGACAATTACGACTTCATCTGGTGCATAACTGCCGATCTCCTTCCATACAGCATCAAAAAAAGCCTTCTGCGGCTTGTCCACACCGACCTGCTCCGAGATAAAAACACCGTCCAGAAGCTGATCCAGCCCGGAAAGACGAAGTTTTCGCTCCTGCGCAACGGTGGTTCCATTCGTAACCGCGTACTGCTTTACAGCAGGTTTCAAACGTTTTACCAGTTCATCGCCGTGATCACAGAAAAATGCCTTATCGCCGAGGCGGATCTGATATTCATCATTGAAGGCTTTTACCTGATCCGTCGGCAGTCCTTCCGATTCGAAAAATTCATGGAACCGCCCAAGCATTACCTGCTCTCTCGTAAGCTCTCCGGTTTCCAGCCGCTCCCAGTAGCCACGGTTGATTACGCTGTAGCGCTGCAGCATTTCGTCCGTACAGGTTCCCATGCCAAACTTATTGAAACAGTAGTCAATTGCATATCGTTCCGACATCTTAAAATTCAGAAGTGTTCCGTCGATGTCCCATAAAATTACTTTAATCAAAGAGAAATCCTCCCTTGCTTTTGTTTTCCTTATCGTTCCATTTTATCATAGAATCAGGGGGCGATCAATTAATTCCCGCATTTTAGCATTGCATCCCGGTGAAAAACGTGCTACGATAAGAAAAATTTCGCAAAAAGAGAAAATTTATCAATAAGCGGTCTTTTTGACGAAAAATACACATTTTTACGATAAGAGGGGGTATGATACATATGATGTGGGCTGTTTTTGCATTTGGCTCCGCCCTGTTTGCAGGTCTGACATCTATTCTGGCAAAATGCGGCATCCGCCACACAGATTCCAACGTCGCAACAGCCATCCGCACGATTGTCGTGCTTATTTTTTCCTGGATTATGGTCGCTGTCGTCGGCTCTGGTTCCGGTATTTCCGAAATCAGTACCAAAACACTGATCTTTTTAGTGCTTTCCGGTCTGGCAACGGGAGCATCGTGGCTCTGTTACTTTAAGGCGCTGCAGCTCGGCGATATCAATAAGGTTGTTCCCATCGATAAATCCAGCACGATTCTGACCATGATTCTCGCCTTTCTGTTTCTCCACGAAGAAATCACACTGGTTAAGGGAATTGCGGTTGTGCTGATTGCCATCGGAACGTGGCTCATGATTCAGAAAAAAGAAACCACGGAAGAAAGTAAGGCATCAAAGGGAAACGCATGGCTGATCTTTGCCCTGTTATCCGCCGTCTTTGCGAGCCTTACGGCAATTCTTGGAAAAGTGGGAATTTCCGGTGTGGAATCCAATCTTGGAACAGCGATCCGCACCGGCGTTGTGCTTGTGATGGCCTGGGTTGTTGTATTCGCAACCGGAAAACAGCACGAAGTGAAAAAAATTCCGCCGAAAGAACTGTTTTTTATCTTCCTGTCCGGCCTTGCAACAGGCGGTTCCTGGCTCTGCTATTACCGTGCTCTGCAGGATGGACCGGCAAGTGTTGTTGTTCCGATTGACAAGCTGAGTATCCTTGTCACCATCGCTTTTTCCTGGATCGTTTTCCACGAAAGACTGACCAGAAAGTCAGGAACCGGACTTGTTCTGATTGTGGCGGGTACGCTGGCAATGCTGTTTTAAACTGAAAATAAAAAGGAAGAAGGAAGAATCACCATGAAATTTACTTATCCAGCCGTTTTTCATAAAACCGAACAGGGAACCTACGAAGGTTATTTCCCGGATCTCGCCTGTTGCTATGCAAAAGGTGATACCCTCGACGAGGCACTGGAAGATGCGATCCATTCCGCCTACGACTGGATCTCCCTGGAACTGACAGAGGACGAACCTGAATTCCCGCCGATTTCCGACGTAGCGGATCTTGGAAAAAACGAAGGCGAGATTGCAAGAAATATTGCCGTCAACATCCGGCTTTTTGAAGGATGGGACGAATAAGTTCAAAAAAAGAGAAAGAAAACCGTATTGCTGCGATATTCGGAACGCTGCAATACGGTTTTTCTGTCTATCTTTTCCAGGTTTTCAGCATCTCTTTTTCTTCTTTGCTGATCCGCAGGGATTCCCTGATCTTCTGAATCGCTTTGTTATGCGTCCATGGATCAAGACTGTTTTCTTTTAACAATTTCTGCGTTTTTTCCGGAAAATGAATATAGCAGATCGATACCGCCCAGGCGACGGCCATTTTTACGTAATAGCCATCGTGGCGGACGTTTTTCATTTCTTCCAGTACCGCATCAATGTACGTTTCATTAATAAAGAAATCCAGCAGGCACACAACACCGAAACGGATTTCATATTCCCTGCTGCTTTTCAGCCATTTCTGCAGATATCCGTACCAGAATTCCTGGTCTTTCTTCATAAAATGGTACGTTGCACACGCACTGTCACAGATACCCCAGCTGTTGATCAGCGGTACAAAACGGTCCAGTTCTGCCGCCTGCTCTTCGCGGGTCAGCTTTCCATAGCCGATCATCATGCCGCAGATCAGAAGCTCCTCGTAGACTTCCGGATCAAACTGTTTCGTATAGACGGCATAGTGGTCTCTTGCTGTCTCTTTTGCAATCCGGCGCGAAACGGGAATGCGGACGCCCAGAATCCGGCAGCTCTGCCCCGGTACAAGAGAGCTGTGAAATTCCCGGTATTTCTCATCGATGCTGCTTTCCAATTCCTTCCGAATGGCCTGCATTACTTCCTGTTCCATACAAATTTCCCTCTCTTTTCTTTCTCTTTAAAATGTTTTACACACTTTTTACAAACGTTTAACCCTGTTATTTCTGCACCTCTGATAAGATAAAAGCAGAAATAACATTCGCACACAACCTGCAGAATGCCTGCTCTGTTCAGGCTGAAAGGTGATTCTTATGAGAAAGAAAAATACGTTTTTTCAAAAAATACAATTCCTGTTCCACACGCAGAAACAGCAGTCTCCCGCAGAGGAGGAACCTGTCGTTTCCACAGCACTGTCTGTTCCGTTTTCCGGACCGTCTGACCGGTCCCTGTATTTTACCGGAAATCCGGATTTTACAGCGCCTTCCGATGCTATGCATTCCCGTCGTTTTCCGGGAAGCCGAATCTTTTTGTATTCCAGTGATCCTGAGCATGATCTTGCGGCAGTTCCAGCCTCCCTTTTCGAGGTACTGCACCGCTATTTCGCACTCCATTCACCGGACGATGTCGTTTTATGGAAGGACGGCGTTCTTTCTTTCCAGACCACAGGAAACCGCCCGCAGCTGACGATCACCTTCCCTGAACCTGGTGAAACACCTTCCAAAATTATCCCGTTTCCTTCTCATAATGAGAGACAGCGGATTTCACAATAACCATTTTTCAATGCAGATAACAGGAGCATGATGGAATACAACATCCACCATGCTCTTATTTTTACTCGATTCCGAGAATCCCGCTGATCCGCTCTTTGGAAAGTCCTGCGCCGATCACGATCAGCACCTCCTGGCTTTCCGGTGTCGGCTGAAACAGAAGCTGTTCCCGCGTTGCATTAATTTCGCCCCACTGATTTTCATCCAGCTTCACAATTCCCTTAATGCGGAATACACTGCCGCAGGCCGGATCAGAAAAAATCTGTTTTACTGCCTGCTTCAGTTTGTCTTCCGAAACTTTTGGTTCCAGAAAACAAAGCGAATCAAATGTCTGCTGTTCTCCAAAATCCAGTTTTGTAAAATCTTCCGAACGATAACTGCACTCCGAGAGCATTTTGAAATCCGCCTCCGTCAGATCTTCCCAGTTTTTCTGGAGAATTTCTTTCTCCTGGAACTGGCGTCTGCAGCCTGCCTTCTGCAGTGCACGGTTCAGATGCGCGATGGTTTCTGCTTTCTTTTCTTCTGAAACATTCTGTACCTTGCTCAGTACAATCTTTCCTGCATCTGCCGCCTCGGAAGCCAGCAGGTACTCCTCTTCCTCCGACAGGTTCTCATCGAGTCCGGCGTCCAGGATGGTAATGACACTTCCTGCCTCGTACCAGCGGTTCAGCGGCTCGTCGTACAGCGTATCAAAGAACTCGTCCACATCGTAGATGCCCGACGGTTCTACGAGAATGCGGTCGTAGCCGCTCATGCCCATGGAGATCAGTTTGGTACGGAACCGTCTGCGGTGTGTTTCCTTGTCGCATCCGCCGGAAATCATCTCCAGCTCACACTGATCGCCGCGCAGCTCCTGCAGAAGCAGCATATCCACGTTGACTGCTCCGAAATCATTTTCCAGAATGCCAATGTTCTTTCCCTGTGCCATCAGATATTTTGCATACTGCTTTAAAAAAGTAGTTTTTCCGGAACCAAGAAATCCCGTAATCAGATCAATTTTTATCATTTTTGCTGTCCTTTCTGTCCCTGTTGTCTGCTCTGTACCTGCCGTACAAATGCACGCTACTTTCTTTTCCGCTCTTTCCCGGTAAACGTGTCAATCTCAATACGCCACACGGCAACACGCTCCACCATCTCCGGCAGAAAAGCGATCTTTGCTTCCGGGGCCAGATGTCCCATGATTTTTTCCAGTCCTTCAATCTTTGCCTCCGGCTCTGTCACCTCGGTAATCGTTCCATTTCCCATGATACTGCGGTACGCATAGGAGTATGCACACGTATAGTCTCCGGTGATCACCTCATGGTTGTAATCCATCTCAACTGCGACACGCGGATCTGCCGCACAAGCAGCCGCCTTGCGTCCTTCTTTTGCTCCATGCAGATACAGACAGACGCGAAGGGCACCATTTTCTTCCCGGACATCATATCCATAATTCATCGGCACGATAAACATACCTTCTTCGTCCATTGCCCCGATTCGTACAATTTCGCAGTTTTTCAGAATTTCTTTTAAAATTTCAGGATCTGTAATCTCCCGCTTTTTTAACCGCATTTCATACATCGCAGTCACACCTCTCTTATACACAGCTTATTTATGATACGGCTCCCCGCAGTTAATGCGGTAGCTCCGGTAAATCTGTTCCAGCAGAATGACCCGCATCAGCTGATGCGGAAATGTCATTTTCGAAAAACTGAGCGCATAATTCGAGCGCTTCAGAACTTCCTCTCCAAGCCCCAGAGAACCGCCGATGGCAAAGATAATATGGCTCGTTCCCTGTACGCCGAGGGTATCTATTTTCTGGGCCAGCTCCTCGGATGTGAGCTGTTTTCCCTTAATTTCCAGTGTAATCAGATAAGCGTCGTCCCGGATATATTTGAGAAGGCGCTCCGCCTCTTTGTTTTTGATATTCGTCTCTACGGTCTCGCTCGCATTGTCCGGCGTTTTTTCATCCGCCACCTCGATAATCTCCAGCTTCGCATAGCGGCTGAGGCGCTTGGAATACTCGGCAATCGCGTCCCGCAGATATTTTTCTTTGATTTTTCCTACTGTTAATACCGTAATTTTCATTCTAAGTTTTTTAACCCTTTCGGATATCTTTCAAAAATACCAAAAGCCATATAGATCACTTTTTGTCCGCGTCTATATGGCTTTTGGTTCAGAAAAGCAATGCTTTATGCATTTTTGCTTTTAATATACTCATCAATTCCTTTTGCTCCGGCTTTTCCGGCACCCATAGCAAGGATAACGGTTGCTGCGCCTGTTACGGCATCACCGCCGGCGTAAACGCCCTCTTTGCTGGTCTTTCCGGTTTCTTCCTCAGCTACGATACATTTTCTTCTGTTGACATCCAGACCGTAGGTGGTAGAAGAAATCAGCGGGTTCGGGGAAGTACCAAGAGACATGATAACTTCGTCTACTTCGATTTCGAACTCAGATCCTGGAATTTCAACCGGTCTTCTTCTTCCGGAAGCATCCGGCTCGCCGAGCTCCATACGGATGCAGCGGATACCGGTTACCCAGTCTTTGTCGTCGGTCAGAATTTCTACCGGGTTGGTCAGAAGGTCGAAGATGATACCTTCTTCTTTTGCATGATGAACTTCCTCTGCACGGGCCGGAAGCTCTGCCTCAGAACGACGATAGATAACGTGTACCTCCGCGCCGAGACGAAGTGCGGTTCTTGCAGCATCCATTGCTACGTTGCCGCCGCCGACTACAGCAACTTTCTTGCCGTGTGCGATCGGGGTATCGTAATCATCGCGGAATGCTTTCATCAGGTTGTTTCTGGTCAGGAACTCGTTTGCGGAGAATACACCGTTTGCGTTCTCGCCCGGGATTCCCATGAACATCGGAAGGCCTGCGCCGGAACCGATGAAGACTGCTTCAAATCCTTCGTCTTTTAACAGCTCATCGATAGTAACGGATTTTCCGATGATAACGTTGGTCTCGATTTTAACACCGAGAGATTTTACGTTTTCGATCTCAGCGGCAACTACTTTGTCTTTCGGAAGACGGAACTCCGGAATACCGTAGCTTAATACACCGCCGGCTTTGTGGAGTGCCTCGAAGATGGTTACATCGTAACCAAGTTTTGCAAGGTCTCCTGCGCAGGTAAGACCTGCAGGGCCGGAACCGATGACTGCGATCTTGTGACCGTTTTTCTCTGCTGCCGGAACCGGTTTGATACCGTTTTCTTTTGCCCAGTCAGCAACGAAACGCTCCAG
>CAVBNJ010000112.1:0-7923 GCA_963596755.1 bacterium | reverse complement strand
ACGTACTGAATGCGATCTTCAAGAACTCGAACTTCGGATTCACCGCAGCAACTACTTTCTTCCAGTCAGTTGTCGGACTGATCATGATGCTCTTTGCAAATGGAATGGTTCGAAAGATTGCACCGGAAAACGCACTGTTCTAAGTTGGGAGGCATTGGAAAGTTATGAGTAAGAAAGACAATCACAATTACGTTCCGGCATCCAAAAGAGCCGGAGCCGGACAGTATATTTTATTAGGCTGCCTGATCCTGTACACCCTGTTCTGCGCACTGCCGATCATTCTGGTCTTTATCTCGGCCTTCACGGATGAGAAAGCGATTGCAGCAAACGGATTCAGCTATTTCCCGGCAAAATGGTCGACAGCAGGTATGAATGCCGTATTGAAATACGGAAAACAGCTTGCCGTATCGTATGGCGTCACCATTTTCATCACAGTAGGCGGTACCTTTATCGGTCTGTTCGTGATGAGCATGTTTGCATATTCTATCAGCCGAAAAGGTTTTCGCCTGAGCAAATTTTTATCCGTTTACATGCTGATCCCGATGCTGTTTAACGGCGGACAGCTTTCCTGCTATGTTATCTACACATCGTATTACCATATGAAAGACAGCATCTGGCTGCTGATTTTCCCGCTCTGTGTAACGACCATGAACGTGATTATCATACGTACCTACATAGCAAACAGTATCCCGGAGGAGCTGATGGAAGCGGCAAAGATCGACGGAGCCGGAGAGTACCGGACGTTCTTCCAGATCACACTTCCGCTGATGAAACCAACCCTTGCAGCCGTTGGATTCATGATGGCAACGGCATACTGGAATGACTGGCAGAACGCACTGCTTTACATCACGAGCGATTCCAAGAAACCGCTGCAGCTGCTTCTGGTAAACATTCAGAAGAGTATCGAGGTTCTGCTGAACTCCCGAAACATTCCGGCAGTCGCACTTGCGGCAATCGGAGGTACCGTACCGCAGTATTCTGCAACAATGGCAACTGTAATCGTCGTTATCGGACCGATCATGATTGCATATCCGTTCTTCCAGAAATACTTTGTCAAAGGTCTGACCGTAGGATCTGTCAAGGGCTGATCCCAAGTAAAGGTATCCGGAGCTGCGGTGAAGGTGCCGTAAGCTCTGAACATACAAAAACTACTCAAGGAGGGTAACAAAGATGAAGAAAAGAACAAGCAAAATTCTCGCAGTGATGCTGGCATCCGCGATGGCAGCAGGCTCCCTGGCAGCGTGCGGAAGCGATTCCGGAACAACGGATACTACGAGCACGTCGGGAGAGACAACCACGAGCACAGCAAGCACCGGGGAATCCGAAAAATCTTCCGATGGAAAAACGAAGATCAGCATTTACCGTGCAAGCTACATGCTGGCAAACCCGGACAGCGCACAGATCCAGAAAGTACAGGATGCGATCAACGACTACATCGGCGACAAGATCAATGTAGAAGTGGAACTGCACGACATCGGATCTGCCGAGTACGGCGACAAGGCAAACCTGGCTCTGGCAAACAACGAGATCAACCTTCTGTGGACAGCCAGCTGGTGGTCAACCATCGGTACGGACGATCTGTACAGACAGAATGCGGCATATGACATCACAGATCTGCTTCCGGGAACCACACTTTACGATTCCATGCCGGAGGGTATCTGGACTGCAGCACAGTACGATGGAAAAGATTACTTTGTTCCGGTTTACAAAGAGTCCTACGAAGGATACGATTTAAAGACCCGTCAGGAACTCGTAGACAAATACGGCTGGGATCTTTCTACTGTAAAATCTCTGAAAGACATCGAGCCATTCCTGCAGCAGTTAAAGGATGACGGCATTAAATATCCGTACACCACAGGAAAAACAGCAATGTTCTACCGTCTGTACCTCGATTACTTTGATTTCTTCTCAACCTACTCCTTCATGGGCGTAGACCGTGAGACGGATGAAGTAGTTGATACCATTCAGACCGACGAGTACAAAGAGTTCACAAAGCTGATGTGCGAGTGGGCAGAGAAAGGTTATATCTCTGAGGATGAAGTAACAAAGACAACACCGGATACTCTGTGCCAGACACAGGACTGGGGATGGAACTGGTGGACCTGCGTTCCGAACGACGAGGCAAACTCGGAAGGACGTGACCAGCAGGATGAGGCAATTGTAGAGGGAATCACCAACAAATATATGCATTCCACCACAACACTTGGCTCCTGCTTCGCCATCACCGCAAACTCCAGCGAAGAGCAGGCAAAAGCATGCATCGACTTCCTGGGACTTCTGTACACCGATACGAAATTAGCTGATCTTTACACCTACGGTATCGAAGGTGAAGATTATACCTTAAACGATGAAGGAAAAGTAGTTCAGGCTTCTGAGTCTTATGCACACAGCGCATGGGAGTCCTGCTCTGTTGTTCCGCTGACTCTGCTTGATAACGAACCGGACAACAAAGTAGAAATGTATGAGCAGATGAACAATGAGGCAGAAACTTCCTGCGCAGCAGGTTTCCGTTTCGATAAATCCAATGTAGAAGCACAGTACAGCGCATGCGTAAACGTATTCGACCAGTACGGTTTTGTGCTTGAGAACGGCGGATATGCATCTGCAGACGTTGAGTCTGTCATTGACGAGTATCAGAGCGCACTGGATGAGGCTGGATATCAGGATGTCCTGAAAGAGGCACAGACCCAGTACGATGCATGGAAGGCTTCCAAAGCAGAGTAACAAAAGCACATCAGATGAAAATCTGAGATAAACGAGTAACACACACTTCCGCGATGCCCCTTTTTGAGTAAATAAAAATCAGATGCAGAATCAGATATGTTTACTTGAAAAGGGGCATTTTTTAAAGAAGAGGAGAAAATCATGAATTATTTCAGTCTTGGAAAGATTGTAACGGATCTTGCGCCGGAAGCGGAAAAGAAAAATCTGCGGAACAGTGAGGGAGCATTTCTGCGTCTTGGAAATGGAGATCTGATCTTTATCTACAGCCGGTTCCGCGATGAATCGGCGGCGGATGCGGCAGCTTCGGATCTGTGCCGGATCACGTTTGACGGGGAACTGCACGAAAAGAGCACGGATATTCTGCTGAAATGCGAGGACGAGGGAGCGATGAACATTATGTCGGTTTCGCTGCTTCGCATGGAGAACGGGGATATTGGACTGTTTTATCTGGTACGGAAAAACGAGTCAGATCTGAAAATGTATCTGCGCCGGTCAGCAGACGAGGGAAAAACGTGGAGTGACCGTGTGCTCTGCACCGATGGAAATTTCGTTTTCGTTGTCAACAATGACCGCGTGATCCGCTTGACGAGCGGGCGGATTCTGATTCCGGCTGCAGCGCATCCGGTGACGGAGACGCGATACAGTGAGATTGCGCAGATGACGTTTTTCTATTCGGATGACGATGGAAGAACGTGGCAGGAGAGTGCCGAGCGTGTGGCACTGCCGTCCTCGTACCGGAACTGTGAGACAGGTCTGCAGGAGCCGGGTGTCATTGAGCTTTCGGACGGAAAACTGATGGGCTGGGCGAGAACGGATCTTGGACGGCATTACCAGACATTTTCTGAGGATGGCGGGGAGCACTGGACGATGTGTGAGCCGTCTGTATTCACAGCGCCGAACAGTCCGCTTTCGATGAAACGGCTGCCGGACGGAGCACTTCTTGCAGTCTGGAATCCGATTCCGGAGTACAACGGAAGAACAAAAGTCACAGACTATTTCCAGGGCGGCAGATGCCCGCTTGTACTGGCATTTTCCTGGGACAACGGGGAGACCTTTTCCGAGCCGCTTGCCTTTGAAAACGAGGAAAGCCGCGGCTATTGTTACTGTACGATTTTCTTTACGGAGAATGATCTGGTGCTGGCGTACTGTGCGGGAGGCATTGAGGATAAAAGCTGCCTTGCCAGATGCCGCATCCGGAAAATTCCGTGGGATACGGTTGCAGAACTGGAAAATCTTTTAAAAGGACAAAAATAAAATGAATCAGAAAATTGAAAACTTAAAAGGAAAATTGATTGTATCGTGCCAGGCACTTCCGGCAGAGCCGCTCCATTCGTCATTTATTATGGGAAGAATGGCACTTGCGGCCAAGATGGGCGGAGCCGCCGGAATCCGTGCCAATACGGCAGAGGATATCCGTGAGATTCAGAAACAGGTGGATCTGCCGATTATCGGAATTGTAAAACGGGACTACGATGACAGCCGGGTTTATATTACGCCGACGGAGCAGGAAGTGGAAGAGCTGATCGAGGCAGGACCGGAGATCATCGCGATGGATGCGACAGGGACAGCACGGCCGGGCGGAAAGAGCCTTGATGCCTTTTTTCAGGAGATGAAAGAAAAGTATCCGTCGCAGCTCTGGATGGCAGACTGCTCGACGGTCGAGGAGGCGCTGCATGCGGATGAACTCGGTTTTGATTTTATCGGAACGACGCTGGTCGGCTACACGGAGCAGAGTGAGAACGACCGTATTGAGGAAAACGATTTCGAGATTCTGCGGAAAATTATTGCAGGCGTAAAACATAAAGTGATCGCTGAGGGAAATATCAACACGCCGGAAAAGGCGAGACGGGTGATTGAGCTTGGTGCGTGCAGTGTCGTGGTCGGTTCCATTATCACAAGACCGCAGCTGATCACAAAATCCTTTACGGAAGAACTGAAAAAAATACAGTAAAAGAGGGACAGGAACGATGAGAGATTTAGAAAAATATAAGGGCGTTATTCCGGCATTTTATGCGTGCTACGATGAAAAAGGTGAGATCAGCCCGGAGGGTGTGCAGGCGCTGACGGAGTATTACATTCGAAAAGGTGTGAAGGGAATTTACGTCAATGGATCTTCCGGTGAGTGCATTTATTTAACCGTACCGGAGCGGAAACTGGTGCTGGAGAATGTCATGAAGGCAGCACGCGGAAAACTGACGGTGATTGCCCACGTTGCCTGCAACAATACGAAAGACAGCCAGGAACTGGCAGCACATGCGGAGAGTCTCGGTGTCGATGCGATCGCAGCGATTCCGCCGATTTATTTCCATCTGCCGGATTATGCGATCGCGGAGTATTGGAACGATATCAGTGCGGCTGCCCCGAACACGGATTTTGTGATCTATAACATTCCGCAGCTCGCCGGTGTGGCACTGACTCCGCAGCTTTTCGTGAAAATGCGGGAGAATCCGCGTGTGATCGGCGTAAAGAACTCGTCGATGCCGGTACAGGATATTCAGATTTTTAAATCGCTGGGAAAAGAGGACTGCGTTGTCTTCAACGGACCGGATGAGCAGTTCCTAGGCGGAAGAATGATGGGAGCCGACGGAGCCATCGGCGGCACCTACGGTGCGATGCCGGAGCTGTATCTGTATATGGACAGCTGCATCCGTTCCGGCCATGCGGAGGATGCCATGAAAGTACAGTATCTGGCAAATAAAATCATCGAAAAACTCTGCTCAGGACACGGAAGTATGTATGCCGTCATCAAAGAGGTCTTAAAGATCCGCGAGGGACTGAACCTTGGCGGTGTGCGGAAACCGCAGGCAGCCATGGCAGAAGAGGACTTTGGGATTGCAAAAGAAGCAGCGCAGATGATTGAAGATGCGATTCGCTGCTGTGAATAGAGGATCATCATATGATTATTGGAAATCTGAATCATGCAGTACAGAACCGGCAGATGCCGGAGAAAATCAGAAAATGCCTGAATTTTGCCGTGAAATATGAAATCGAAACAATGAAGCCGGGAAGTTATCCTGTGGATGGCGAGATCCGGCTGAATATTGGGACGTATGAGACGCGGGGAATGAAAGACGCAGGTACGTTTGAAGCACACAGAAAATATATCGATGTGCAGGTGCTGCTTGCAGGAGAAGAACTGGCAGAAGTCGGAAAGACAGAAGAAATGCAGGCCGGAGCGTATCTGGAAGAGAATGATTTTATGGCGCTGAAAGGGAAAGCGGAAGTCACGGCACACCTTACAGCAGGCGATTTTCTTGTGTGTTACCCGGAAGATGCGCACCGGACAGGACTTGCGGTACAGGAAAGCTGTGCTGTGAAGAAAGGCGTGTTCAAAGTGCCGGTTTTTGAGGACGGGGAGGAAAAAAGATGATCAAACGATATATCTGTCTTGATATTGGCGGAACGTTTCTGAAGTATGGAATCCTGACGTCCGGCGGGCGGTTTCTGGTGAAAGGAAAAGTGCCGACGCATGCAGAGCAGGGCGGAAAAGCTGTCCTTGCGCAGGCGAAGGAGCTTGTGGCGGAGTACAGCGAAAAGAAAGCGCTGGACGGCATCTGCATTTCCACGACAGGGATGGTGGATCCGAAGACGGGAACGATTGTATATGCGTCGGACGCGGTGCCGGAGTATGCCGGGATTTCGCTGAAAGCGGAACTGGAAGCAGCGTTTGGAATTCCCTGCGAGGTGGAGAATGATGTGAACTGCGCCGGACTGGCGGAGAGCATTTCCGGTGCAGGAAAAAATAGCAGAATGAATGTGTGCCTGACGGTCGGAACCGGTATCGGCGGCTGTCTGCTTGTGGATAAAAAGGTATTTCACGGTTTTTCCAACAGTGCCTGCGAGGTCGGTTATCTGCGGCTTCCGCAGGGAGAGTTTCAGAGAGAGGCATCGGCGACGGCGCTCTGTGCACGGGTATCGAAAAGAAAACAGGGCAGAAAGCCGATTGGGGAGCGCTGGGACGGTGTGCGGATTTTCCAGGCGGCCCAGGAAGGCGACCGGATCTGCACGGAAGAAATCGACCGGCTGATCGATATTCTGGCGCTTGGAATCGCCAACATCTGTTATGTGGCAAACCCGGAGACGGTGATTCTCGGGGGAGGCATCATGGAGCAGGAATCGTATATCCAGCCGCGGCTGGAAAAAGCGCTTATGAAATATATGATTCCGCAGGTGTGGAAGAATACAAAGATCTGCATGGCAGAATATAAGAACGATGCAGGCATGCTCGGAGCGTTTTATCATTTCCGGGCAATGCAGAAGAAGAGAAAATAAAAAAGATTAAAAAACGTGTTTGAAAAGTACGGCTGTAAGCTGCTTTTCAAACACGTTTTTTGATACGAAACAATGCAATCAGGTTGTGTCGCTGCTTTTCTCATTCACAGCAAGAAGCTGTTTCCGGAACTGAACCGGCGACATGCCGCACTGCTTTTTGAAGAACCGGCTGAAATACAGCGGATTTTCATAGCCGACGAGGTTCGAAATCTCGGACACATTATAATTCGTAGTTTCCAGAAGCAGTTTTGCATTTGTGATGCGCAGAGACTGGATATACTGCGCCGGTGTCGTCTGCGTATACTGTTTGAAGTTCTGGATAAACCATCCAACGCTGATATTATGGTCTGCGGCATATGCTTCAATGCTGATGGATTCGTTGTAGTGCTCGCGGAAATAGTCGACGGCGCGGTCCATCTCATCCATCAGCGTCAGATTCTTTTTGCGTGGTTTTACAAGAATCTGGCGGTGGATGGAAATCAGAAGCTGCATGAAATAGTGCACAAGCAGTTCTTCATAATCTTCGCGTTTCATCTGAAGTTCCTGGATCATGGCGAGATAAAGTCGTTTGTATTCCATCGAGACGCCGGAATAAATAACGCGGGTATCGTCTGTGATGCCATATTTCCGGAGAATGTTTTTGACATTGTTTCCTGTGAAATGCACCCAGTAGATTTCGGGCTGTTCTGCCGCGTAATAGTAATAGCGCTGTTCCTCTTTGGGACGGTACAGAACCATATTTCCGGCCGAAATGATTGTTTCCTCGCCGGAAAAATAGAAATGCGCCTTACCGGAAGCGACATAAAGAAGCTGGTAATCCAGCCGTCCGCGCGGGCGGTGCGTCGGAAGTCTTTTTACCGTATACAGGCGGTAAGTACCGCAGCTTCCGATAAAAAGAGGATGTTTTCTATCCTTGAAATCCAGCCG
>CAVBNJ010000111.1:0-8118 GCA_963596755.1 bacterium | reverse complement strand
GCGATGCGGCCGTGGTCGAGGACGATGATGCGGTCGCAGAATTTGCAGCTGCTCATGCGGTGGGAGATGTAGACGGCGGTTTTGCCGGCGATCATCTGGCTGAACTGTTCGTAGATTTCGGCTTCGGCGATGGGGTCGAGGGCGGCGGTTGGTTCGTCGAGGATGACGAAGGGGGCGTCTTTGTAGAGGGCGCGGGCGATGGCGGTCCGCTGGGCTTCGCCGCCGGAGAGGTCGATACCGGCGCCGTTGTTGTTGTAGAGGCGGGTGTGGGTGCCCTGCGGGAGCTGATCTACGCGGTCGGTGAGGCCGACTTTTGCAAGAGAGGACGCGAGGGCTGCTTCGTCGATGTCGGTTCCGGCGGCGATGTTTTCGTCGAGCGGGAGGGAGAACAGGTGGAAATCCTGGAAGACGACGGAGAAGGCCTGGGTATACTCTTTGTAGTTGTATTTGCGGATGTCGATGCCGTTCAGGGTGATATAGCCGGAAGTCGGCTCATACAGGCGGCAGAGCAGTTTGATGAGGGTCGTCTTTCCGGCTCCGTTGCGGCCGACGAGGGCGGTTTTGTCGCCGATGGCGAAGGACAGTGTCACATGCTCGAGCACCGGAATGTCTGTGCCGGGGTAGGAGAAGGAGACATCGTGGAATGCAAATTCGTACTGGCCGTCGTCGCGTTTTTCGATCGGCAGGGTGCCGTCGTACGACATGGACGGCTGTGCGATGAAATCTTCGTAGGTCGAGAGATACGAATTGATATAATCGAACTGCGAAGCGGTCGCAAGGAACGTCTGCAGATCGCCCATGGCGCGTGTCACGGAACCGGCGTACAGAAGGACATCACCGACGGGCAGCACGCCGTACAGTGCTTTGGCGCCGATCAGAAGGTATGCGGCGAAGTTGGAAAGGAGCGAAATCAATGCATTTTTTCCATCCGTGGCGGCGGAGAAACGGGCGAAGTCGAGATACATCGGCAGGAAGTGCTCCATGGCTTTTCCGAACTGTGCGTCGAGAAAATGGTCGAGATGACCGATGCGGATGTCGTCGGCGCGCCGCTCTTCGAGCATCACATTGACGAGATAATTGGCAACCGAGTTGGAATGGTCATTGCCCTGGTTCAGTTCGATCTTTTTCTGTGTGCTCTCGCGGTTGATGCGGGAGGAAAGGGCAAGCTGCACGCCGCAGAGCAGAAGCAGTGCGAGCGTCGAAAACGGTGAAGTAAAAAAGTTTTTCATGCTGCTGCCGGGCAGAAGGAAGAGGCGGAGCAGGAAAAACAGGGCATAGAGAATCGAGAGCAGGGAGGTGATCAGCGTATGAATGACGATCAGCTGGTCGCCCACATTTCCGGATCCCATCGAGGAGACATTGGTGCGCCGGATGGCGTCCATTGTCTCCGTTTTTTCAAATTTCTCAAACTCCAGCTCCAGTGCTTTCGCGGTGATTTTCTGTTCCGTGAGTGCAAGGCAGAGCTCCTTCTGGCCGTCGAGATACTGGCGGCAGATTTTTTCAAACAGCCCCAGTCCATACTGCACGAGCAGAAAGACGACGACGGTGTACAGACAGGCACGGTACGATTCTGCCAGCAGCAGATTCAGGATCCGCGCCGAGAAAAACAGGGAGAGATACGGCAGTGTGGCAGCGGCAAAAGCGCTTCCGAACAGCCAGAACAGCACGCGGTGATTTCCCTGGCTGACCATATTTAAAAAGCGGCAGACGGCATGAAACCGTTCTTTCATTTTCATAAGGAATGTTCCTCCGTTTCCTGATAATACTGGCTCTGAACTTCAAACATATGCGCATACGATCTGCCGAGGGCGAGCAGCTCGTCGTGGGTTCCGCGCTCCTTGATCCTTCCGTTTTCGAGAAACAGAATCGTATCGCAGAACCGTGTCGATGCGAGACGGTGCGAGATGAAAAGCGCTGTCTTGTCCTGCAGCAGCGTGCTGTAGGTTTCGTACATTTCATTTTCGGAAATGGCGTCCAGCGCGGCGGTCGGCTCATCGAGCAGAAGCAGGCGGCAGTTTTTATAGAGCGCCCGCGCCATCATCAGTTTCTGCATCTCGCCGCCGGAGAGGGTAACGCCGTCATCGGTCATATCCTTGCCGAGATACGTTTCTTCTTTCTGCGGCAGACTTGCAATTTTCTCCCAGAGCCCTGCGCGGGTGAGTGCTTCGCGGCAGCGGTCACGGTCGGTTTCTTCCAGCGTGGAACAGCTCACATTCTCCGCAATCGAGAACGAGAGTGCAAACGGTTCCTGGAAGACAGCTGCAATCGCTTCGTAATACTGCGCCGGATTCAGATTCGTAAGGGAAATTCCGTTGACGGTGATGATTCCTTCCGTTGGCTGGTACAGTCCGCAGATCAGTTTGACAATCGTAGATTTTCCAGCGCCGTTGATGCCGACGAGCGCCGTGTGTTCGCCCGCATGGAGCGTAAAGCTGACATCATCAAGGAGCTTTTTCTCACTTTCCGGATAGGCAAACGAGACGTGGGAAAAGCAGATTTCGAGCGGTTTTTCTTCGGTAAATTCCGGGCGGAACGGCAGTGCATGGCCGGCCGGGAGCGGCAGATCGAGGAATTCCCGCATCCAGCGGATCTGCTCGAGGCAGAGCACCGATTTGGAGAGTGCGGAAGTGATCTCGTTAAAGTACGAAGAAAAACCGGAGACGGCGCCGAGCGCCAGCACAAAGCCGGAGACTGTCATCGTTCCGTGCGCAAGGCGGTAAATCAGAAATCCGTAGCAGATGCCGTCGCGCAGAAGCTGCAGCGTAAGCGTCAGCAGATCGTTCGCAAAGTAGGCGCTGCGGATGCGGAACAGAATTTTCTGATACCGTTTGTTGATCTGGCGGTAAACGCCGTCGAGCCATCCGTTCAGCTGATACAGGCGGACATCCTTTCCGGCTGCGGTGTCGTACGACTGTTTCTGAAAATAGCGCTGTGATACTTCAATTTCGGACAGATCATCTCTGCGGCGGACTTCATAGGAGGCCGCGCGGCGGTAGCTGAGAAACTGCAGAACCGAGAGCACCAGCAGCAGCAGAATGATCGCCGGATGGACGGTTCCGATCAGCCCTGCATAGAGGACCAGCCCCAGAAACGAAGAAAAAATCGTGACATCGTATCGGAACATGCCTTCCACACCGACCCAGTTGCTGGAAACGGCTCCGGCAGCTTTTTCGACGAGCTGCAGTGTTTTCTGCTCTGCCAGCACTGCGTAATCCATCCGCATGAAATGGCGGAGCAGCCGGCGCATGAAAAAGCCGGTCCGGAATTCGGTATACTGCCATGCATTCCGCGACTGCAGAAACGCGTGGCTGACGAAAACGACAGCGTAGCCGAGAAAGAGAACCAGCGTGCCGAGCGCAAACCCGCCAAAGCCGCTGCTCTGTTCCAGAAAATAAAGAATCCCGGCGGGGAGCAGAATCCCGAAGAAGCCGGTGAGCACCTGCGACACAATCTCGAGTGCCTGAAACAGAACCGGCTTTTTGCTGTAGTTCCACAGCTCCCGGTGAATATAAACGTAGTTAGACCATAAAGAATACATACGAACCTCCTCTGTCACATGTCTTTCGTGAACTGTAGTTATCCTATCATATCCGGGCAAAACGCGGGGAAAAAGTACGTAAATGGAACAAAAAAGAACGTGAACAGCAAAAAGTGTTCACGTTCTGCAGATCGTTCCGGCCGGAAAATACAGGAATCAGGATCACAGCGGCAGCATAATCTCCGTCACAAAAACGCCGGGCTCGTTCTGCCGGTTGATATACCCTTCGTATTTCTCCACCACAAGATTAATCCGTTTCAGCCCATGCCCGTGATTCCCGCGCTTCGTGGTGATGTATTCGCTGTCCAGCTTGCGCACGACATCCTTCGTCGCATTCGTCACCGAAATATAGAGCTGGTTTTTCAGCACTCCGATATAGAGCCGGATATAAGGATCTGCAATCCCCTCACACGCCTCCACCGCATTGTCGATCAGATTTCCGATCAGCGCGCAGAGATCGATATCGCTGACGGTCAGCTTCGCCGGGCAGGTCGCCTTGTAGTCGACGCGGATGCCGTTCTTTTCCGCAAGCGAAATCTTGGAATTCAGAATTGCATCGAGATTGACATTCCCCGAGTCGCAGAGCTGATTGACCTGGTCGAGATCGTTTTCGAGCAGGCCCAGATACTCCTGCAGCTTATCATACTGTCCCATCTCAACGTACGCCTTCATCGACTGCAGATGATTGTGGTAATCATGGCGCCAGCCGCGCATCGTCAGATAGATATTCTGCACTTCCTCGACCTGTCGGGCGAGAAGCTGGTTCTGGTATTCAATATTTTTCCGTTCCAGATAATGGGATAAAAATGGAATGTGCGCCATGAAACATCACCTCATTTGTAGTTGAAATCATAATCTTAAAATCAAAAAAATTAAAACGCGTCCGGCCGGTAAAACTGCAGAAACGCCTGATTGAGCGCCGCATAGCATCCGCGGCTCACGGGAACTTTTGTCCCGTCGGAGAGCAGACACTCCGTCCGCATGATCCGCTCCACATGGGCGAGATTGACGAGATAGCTCCGGTGTGCGGCCGCAAAACAGTCGCCCGTTTCGCCGGAAGCCTGCCACGCTGCGGCAAGTTCTTCGCGGAACTCCGACAGATTTTTCTTAAACGTTTCCGTTCCGCCGGTCGTATGCAGCGTCAGATAATGATTGTCGGACTCCACAAACAGAAGATCCGAGAGAAACAGTTTCCGCGTCTCCCCGCCGAGCGTGAGCATCAGATGCGGCTTTTCCTGCCCGCGCATCGCCTGCAGTTCATCGAGCAGCGGGAACAGCGTCTCCTCCGTCACCGGTTTTAACAGATAGCGGAACGCCTGCACTTCGTATCCCTCGAAAACGTATTCTTTATGGTTCGTCAGAAAAAGAATCGGCACCTCGCTGTCCGTTTCTCGGATCTTCCGGGCCAGCGTCATGCCGTCCATTCCGCCGAGATCGATATCGAGAAAGATCAGATCGAACGGATACGAGTCGGGGTACTGGAACAGAAAAGCGGCGGAGTCCGAAAAGGCTTCCACGGTAAGGGGAAGCCTTCGGCGCTCCGCAAAGGTGCGGAGCAGCATTTCCATCCGGGAACGCTGCGCCGGTTCATCTTCACAGTAAGCAATTCTCATGTTATTCACCTAAACATTTTTTGAAGAAGTTATCGTAAACGGTAATCATTTCCTCGGTCCGGAACGATGCTCCGCCGTGGTCTGCGCCGCGCAGGAGATAGAGCTGGACATCTTTTCCGGCTTCCTTTAAGGCATGGTAGAGATCCACACTCTGCTGACAGAAAACCAGGGTATCTTTCGTGCCGTGTGCGATCAGCATCGGCGGGAAGTCCTCGTTGACATACGTTTTGGCGCAGGCTGCTTTCGCCTCCTCCAGATGCTCGGTAATGTCATAACCCATCAGCATGCCCTCCGGGCTGTCCGGTTTCTGATGGTTCAGCGTCGTCGGATAGCCGTACGGCATTGTGACATCAATAGCGCCGTACAGATCAATAATGCCGCATACCTCGCAGCTTTCGTCATTGATCGGCTCGTCGAGCTTGCCGCTCTTTGCGGTCATGCCGGAAACGGAAGAAACCTGTCCGCCGGAAGAATCTCCCATAAAGAACATCTGCGCCGGATTCAGCTTGTACTCATCCGCATGGGCGCGCAGGAAACGGACAGCATTTTTCGCATCGATGATCTGCGCCGGGAAGTGTGCGATTCCGCTGTGGCGGTATTCGACGATTGCCACAACGTAGCCGCGCTGTGCCAGACGGCTCAGCATACCGACCTTCTGGTAAACGTACTGCTGCATCCAGGCAGATCCCTGAATAAACGTGATACACGGCCAGGTGCGGTCCGGGTGCGCCATCTGGAACGGGGAGAAAATCTGGAGATGCAGATTGTGCGCTTCGTCGTAAACGACATCATGCGCGTAGCGAAGCTCGATTTCCTCGCCGGTCACCGGAATTTCCACAGCGCCGTCCACGATGTCCGTGTAATCCGGCATCGTCTCATACGTGTAATTTGATGGTTCAATAATCATGTGTAAAACCCTCCCTTTGTGTAAGAAACACTTCTATATAAGAAACATAAGTACAACGACTTACGATTTCTTCGACTCCTCATATGATTTTAACTCCGAAAGCGCCTCCCCTGCAAGTGGGTACAGCGCAATAATATTAAAAATCGTCATCAGCCCGATGCCGACATCGCCGAGATCCCACACGAAGGTGTAGGCCGCGATACCGCCGATAAACAGCATCACAAGCGCGAGCACCTTATAGGCAGTCTGGAAGCACCACTTGTCGCCGAACAGGTAGGAAACGTTGCTTCTTGCATAGAACAGAATGCCGAGGAACGTGGAAAAGCTGAATAAAAACAGCGTGAGCGCAATAAAGACCACGCCGAATCTGCCGAGGTGGTACTGCATAGCGGTCTGTAAAAGATCCATGCCGGAAAGGCCGTCGATCAGATCCTTCGGCGCAAGCAGCATAATCATGGCCGTGCAGCTGCAGATCACGATCGTATCGATGAAAACGCCGAATGCCTGCACAAGACCGGCTTTTGCAGGGCGGTCACATTCTGCAGCGGCAGCCGCACACGGAGCAGAGCCGGAACCGGCTTCGTTCGAAAACAGACCGCGTTTGATCCCGTTCATCAGAACCGCACCGAAGCCGCCCGCTGCCATCTGGCGGAGTCCGAATGCCTCCTCAAAGATACGTGCAAACACGGACGGAAGCTGGCGGAAGTTGACCGCGATGATAAACAGCGTGATAAAGAAATAGCAGACGGCCATAATCGGAACGACAAAATCCAGCACCTTCACCGTCGCATTTTTCCGGAGAACGATGATCGCGGAGAGGATCACCAGAAGAATGCTGGTGTAGAGCGGCGGAATGGAAAACGCATTTTTAAACGAAGATGCCACCGAGTTGCTGATGACCTGGCTGATGCCGCACCAGCAGATCAGGCCGGAAATCGCAAACAGGACAGACGGCAGGACGTAACGTTTTTTCTTTCCGAGCCGGTTTTCGATCAGATCGTGAATATAGTAGGCCGGGCCGCCGCGGTAGCCGCCGTACAGCGGGTCCTCCTCTTTGTGGAGCTGTGCCAGTGTCGCCTCGATAAACGCGGTCGAGGAACCGATGATGGCGGTTACCCACATCCAGAACACGGCACCCGCGCCGCCGGCGGAGACAGCAGCGACAACGCCGACGAGATTTCCCATGCCGACACGCGTCGCCGTGGACACGATCAGCGTCTGGAAAGAAGAAAGACTGCTTTTCTGGCTTTTCTTTTCGGTCAGTGCGCGCAGCATATCCGGGAAAAGACGGATCGGAAGGAAGCGCGTGCGGATCGTGAAATAGATGCCGGTCGGGATCAGCAGGAGAATCAGAAGAGAGATTCCAAGACTGCCGCCTCCCGGGAGCGGTACGGTAAGAAGATCGCCCCAGAGAAAGTTGTAGACGGTGGTGATGAGATTGACAATCATGCTTTTAAAAATCCTCATTTCAAAATATTTTCGGCGCTGTGACGCGTCAAAGCACCATATTCTGTTATTATATCGGGTTCAGGGGAGAATGTAAAGAATACTGAAAAAAGATAAGAGAAAAAGATAAGAGGCAAATATCAGCTTTTTCCGGAATCAGAAAGAGTTGATATCTGCCTCTTAGAATTTTGTATTTTATCTCGCTGTACCGATTACGCGATCAGCCGGCCAGATGCAGCATTTCGATCAGGAAGATCCAGCTGAGGCCATAGAACGTAACGACAGCGACAAGGTCGTTGACCGTTGTGATGAGCGGACCGGAAGCAACCGCCGGATCGATGTGGATCTTTTTGAAGAACAGCGGAATGCAGGTGCCGACCGCACTGGAAATCAGCATTGCCAGCAGCAGCGCGATACCGATGCAGGCGGAAACGGAAAATGCAAACATCATGCTCTTGCCCTTGAACAGGAAGATGAAAAGTCCGATGACAACAAAGGACAGAACACCGAGCAGGAGACCGTTGCAGAAACCGATGCGCATCTCTTTGAAAACAAGCTGTAATTTCTGTTTTCCGGTCAGAGACTCATCCATCAGGACACGGATGGTAACAGCC
>CAVBNJ010000110.1:0-8122 GCA_963596755.1 bacterium | reverse complement strand
CGGTGAAACTGACCGGGCTGGAACCGGGAAAATACTGCCTGCGGCTGTATAAAGTGACGAAAGAGCACGGCAGCAGCTACGATGCGTGGGTGCGGATGGGAGCACCGGAACGGCTCAATCGGATGGAGCGTGCGATGCTGTGCCACAGTGCAGATCCGGAATACCGCGTCTGGGAGCAGGAAACCGACCCGGAAGGCAGCCTCACGGTACAGGAACGCCTGGAACCGCACGAGACGGCGCTGATTGAGGTGGAGCAGATCCTGTAAAATCTTCAAAAATTGCACTTATGATGGAAGAAAGAAGAGAAACAGTGGAAAAATAGCAACAATATAAGAAGATCTTGCGGCAATTCGAGTAGAAAAGGACGAAAATATTGTTTATACTGAAAACAACATAAATGCTAAATTCTACAGAAAAGAGGTATTTAAAAATGGGGAAAGTATTTGATTATGATGGCGTGCCGGTGCTGCATACGACATCCGGCGATCTGAAAGGTTATTTCTATGATGGTGTTTACATCTACAAGGGAATCCCGTATGCATACGCAGACCGTTTCCAGATGCCGGTTCCGTCCAAATGGGACGGCGTAAAAGACGCAACGAACTATGGCTTTGTATGCCCGCTTCAGAACCAGGATACACCGAACGGCGAGCTGATGGTTCCGCACCGCTACTGGCCGCAGGATGAGCACTGCCAGTCCTTGAATATCTGGACCAACAAACTCGATCCGGAAGCAAAGAAGCCGGTTCTCGTATGGTTCCACGGCGGCGGATATGCAGCTGGTTCTTCGATTGAGCAGGTGGCATATGAAGGTGTCAGCATCGCAAAGAAAGGCGATTCGATCCTTGTTTCTGTCAACCACAGACTGAATATCCTTGGATATCTGGATTTGTCTCCGTTTGGAGAAAAATATAAAAACTCTGCAAATGCAGGCCACGCCGATATGGTAGCAGCTCTGCAGTGGGTACATGACAACATCGCCCTGTTCGGCGGCGATCCGGAGAATGTAACGATCTTCGGCCAGTCCGGCGGCGGAATGAAAGTTGTTGACCTGATGCAGATCCCGGCAGCAGACGGCCTGTTCCAGAAAGGTCTTGTTATGAGCGGTGTTATGGAAGGAAATCTCTTCAATGCACCGGAAAAAGACGGCACAGAGATCGTGAATGCTCTGATGAAAGAGCTTGGCTTTGATGATGTGGCACAGCTGGAAACCGTACCGTATCCGCAGCTTGCCGCAGCATATGCAAAAGTATCCCCGGCGATTGCACAGAACGGCGGCTACATCGGCGGCGGCCCGAGAAGAGATGAATACTTCTATGGAAATCCATTTGAAGCAGGTTTCCGTGAGCACGCATACCAGATCCCGATGATGATCGGAACCGTATACGGCGAGTTCGCAACGTTTGCACCGGCTTTCTATGATAAGAACAAACTGACCGCAGAAGAGATTCTCGAGAAACTGGAAGCAGTATACGGCGATCATGCACAGGCAGTTCTGGATGCCTTCAAAGAAGCATATCCGGAAAAGAACGGCGTGGATGTTCTTGGCATCGACCGTGCAATGCGTGAGCCTACCGTAAAACTTGCCAAACTGTTCGCAAAAGGCGGCGGAAAAGCATACCTCTACAACTTCACCCTGGAATTCCCGTTCCAGAACGGCAAAGAAGCATGGCACTGCTCCGACATCCCGTATTTCTTCGGCAACACCGATCTCGTAGAAATCTGCGGAATCCCGGATGTCACCGATAAACTGGAAAACGAAATCTTCGGCGCCCTGCTCGCCTTCGCAAAGAACGGCACCCCGGATCACGAGGGACTCCCGCACTGGCCGGAAGTAGAAGCAGAGTCGGCAGACACTATGGTATTTGACAAAAAGACCGAAGTAAAACACAACTACGACGACAAAGTATTTGCAGAAATCAACAAAGTTCTGAAGCCATGGAGCTTCATGGACATGATGCTGGACAACATTCAGCACTAAACTTTCTCAAAAAGAAAAATTAGAATAAAAAAGGCCGCCACTCGGATTTGAAAAACAATGCAAATCCGGATGGCGGCTTTTTCTGAATATTTAGCATTTTCGACCACATCTAAAGTACTATTTTATCAGGGTATCAGCCGAAAAACCAGTAAAAAATAGATTGTACTTAAAAAAGTACAATCTATTTTGTTGACACCGTTGACAAAACATGGTAACCTAGAAAATGCACTATTATGGCAAGATATGCCTAAAACCTTTTGTTCAGGCATGAGCGGTAATAAATATATTATAACACAAGGGGTGACAACGTCAATGGAGAAAAACAGAATACGTCCGATACCTACCGGAAAAAGTATGCGAATGAGTTACCAGAGACAAAAAGAAGTATTGGAAATGCCCAACTTGATTGAAGTCCAGAAGGATTCCTATGACTGGTTCCTGAAGAGCGGCCTCAAAGAAGTCTTTGATGACATTTCACCAATCTCCGACTACGGCGGACGGCTGAGCCTTGAATTCGTAGACTTTACACTGTGTGAAGATGACGTAAAATACTCAATCGAAGAGTGTAAACAGCGTGACGCAACGTATGCGGCACCGTTAAAGGTAAAAGTAAGATTATATAATAAGGAAAAAGACGAGATCACAGAACATGAAATCTTCATGGGTGATCTGCCGTTGATGACAGCAACAGGAACATTCGTTATCAATGGTGCGGAGCGAGTTATCGTCAGCCAGCTGGTACGTTCCCCTGGTATTTATTACGGAATCACACACGACAAGCTCGGAAAGAGACTGTTCTCCTGTACCGTAATCCCGAACCGAGGAGCATGGCTGGAGTATGAGACCGATTCCAACGACGTCTTCTATGTCCGCGTAGACCGTACCAGAAAAGTTCCGATCACAGTCCTCATCCGTGCTCTTGGAGTAAGCTCCAACGCCGAGATCGTAGAGCTGTTCGGAGAAGAGCCGAAGATTCTTGCAAGCTTCACAAAAGATACTTCCACAAACTATCAGGAAGGTCTTCTCGAGCTGTACAAGAAAATTCGTCCGGGCGAGCCTCTCGCAGTAGAAAATGCAGAGAGCCTCATCATGAGCATGTTCTTTGACCCGCGTCGTTATGACCTGGCAAAGGTAGGCCGTTATAAATTCAACAAGAAACTTGCGCTGCGCAGCCGTATCCGCAACCAGATCCTCTCTGAGGATGTTGTAGATCCGTCCACCGGTGAAATCCTTGCAGAAAAAGGCACCACCGTTACACTGGAACTCGCAGACAAGATTCAGAACGCAGCAGTACCGTATGTATGGATCCAGACCGAGGAGAGAAACGTAAAAGTTCTTTCCAACTTAATGGTAGATCTGAAAGCATGGGTAGATGTTGATGAAGAAGAGCTTGGCGTTCACGAGAAAGTTTACTATCCGGTTCTGGAAAAGATCCTGGAGGAGAACAGCGACATCGAGGACATCAAACAGGCAATCAAACGTGACATCCACGACCTGATTCCGAAGCATATCACAAAAGAAGATATCTTCGCTTCTATCAACTACAACATGCATCTGGAATACGGCGCAGGAAATGCCGATGACATCGACCATCTGGGCAACCGTAGAATCCGTGCCGTAGGCGAGCTGCTTCAGAACCAGTACCGCATTGGTCTGTCCCGTATGGAGCGTGTGGTACGTGAGCGTATGACAACACAGGACATCGACGGAATTTCTCCGCAGTCCCTGATCAATATCAAACCGGTTACAGCTGCTATCAAAGAGTTCTTCGGATCTTCCCAGCTGTCCCAGTTCATGGATCAGAACAACCCGCTTGGAGAGCTGACACATAAGAGACGTCTCTCCGCGTTAGGACCGGGCGGTCTGTCCCGTGACCGTGCCGGATTCGAGGTTCGAGACGTTCACTACTCCCATTACGGAAGAATGTGCCCGATTGAGACTCCTGAGGGACCGAACATCGGTCTTATTAACTCTCTGGCATCGTATGCGCGCATCAACGAGTATGGTTTCGTTGAGGCTCCGTACAGAAGAATTGACAAAACAGATCCGAAAAATCCGCGCGTTACCGACGAAGTAGTCTACATGACCGCAGATGAAGAGGATAATTACCACGTAGCACAGGCGAACGAGCCGCTGGATGCAGAAGGACACTTCATCAACAAGAACGTTTCCGGACGTTACCTGGATGAGACCCAGTCCTACGAGCCGCACATGTTTGACTACATGGACGTGTCTCCGAAGATGGTATTCTCCGTCGCTACGGCGCTGATCCCGTTCCTTCAGAACGACGATGCGAACCGTGCGCTGATGGGATCCAACATGCAGCGTCAGGCCGTACCGCTGATGATCACCGATGCTCCTGTTGTAGGAACCGGTATCGAGGCAAAAGCAGCCGTAGACTCCGGTGTCTGCGTCGTTGCGAAAAAAGCAGGAACCATTTCCTACTCCTGCTCCAACGAGATCCGCATGAACAACGATGACGGAACAAAAGATGTTTACCATCTGACCAAATTCATGCGAAGCAACCAGAGCAACTGCTACAACCAGAAACCGATCGTATTCAAGGGCGACCACGTAGAGGCCGGCGAAGTTATCGCAGACGGTCCGTCTACTTACCAGGGCGAGCTTGCACTTGGTAAAAACCCGCTGATCGGATTTATGACCTGGGAAGGATATAACTACGAGGACGCCGTTCTTCTTAGCGAGCGTCTGGTACAGGATGATGTTTACACTTCCATCCACATCGAGGAGTACGAGGCAGAGGCCCGTGACACCAAGCTTGGACCGGAAGAGATCACAAAAGACGTTCCGGGCGTCGGCGATGAAGCCTTAAAAGACCTGGACGAGCGTGGAATCATCCGCATCGGTGCAGAGGTACGTGCCGGTGATATTCTGGTCGGAAAAGTAACTCCGAAAGGAGAAACCGAACTGACCGCAGAGGAGCGTCTGCTCCGTGCCATCTTTGGCGAGAAAGCAAGAGAAGTACGTGATACTTCCCTGAAAGTACCGCACGGTGAGTATGGTATCATCGTGGACGCCAAAGTATTTACCCGTGAAAACGGCGACGAACTTTCTCCTGGAGTAAACCAGGCAGTCCGCATCTACATCGCACAGAAGAGAAAAATCTCTGTCGGCGATAAGATGGCTGGTCGTCACGGAAACAAGGGTGTCGTTTCCCGTGTACTTCCTGTTGAGGATATGCCGTTCCTGCCGAACGGACGTCCGCTGGACATCGTGCTGAACCCTCTGGGTGTGCCGTCCCGTATGAATATCGGACAGGTCCTGGAGATCCACCTGAGCCTTGCAGCAGCAGCTCTTGGATTCAACGTTTCCACTCCGATCTTCGACGGCGCAAACGAGAAAGATATTCAGGATACCCTGGAACTGGCAAACGATTATGTAAACATGGAATGGGATGCATTCTCCGAGAAATACAAAGATGTTCTGCTTCCGGAAGTATATCAGTACCTGGAAGAGCACCTGGATCACAGAGAACTGTGGAAGGGCGTTGACATCGCAAGAGACGGTAAGGTACAGCTCCGCGACGGACGTACCGGTGAGCCGTTTGATGGAAGAACCACCATCGGACACATGCATTACCTGAAACTGCATCACCTGGTAGACGATAAGATCCATGCACGTTCTACCGGCCCATACTCCCTCGTTACACAGCAGCCGCTGGGTGGTAAAGCTCAGTTCGGCGGTCAGCGTTTCGGAGAGATGGAGGTTTGGGCTCTTGAGGCGTACGGTGCATCCTACACGCTGCAGGAGATCCTGACTGTGAAGTCCGACGATGTAGTCGGCCGTGTGAAGACATACGAAGCCATCATCAAGGGCGACAATATTCCGGAGCCTGGTATTCCGGAGTCCTTCAAAGTATTGTTGAAAGAGCTGCAGTCCCTGGCACTCGATGTCCGCGTACTGCGTGATGACAATACCGAAGTTGAAATTATGGAATCAGTTGATTACGGTGATACCAATCTGAACCACATCATCGAGGGAGACCGTTACTCCGACAGAGATGACGAGAGATTCAGCGACTATGGATTCTCCAAGAAAGAGTTCGACGGAGAAGAAATGGTAGATGTGGAAGAGGATGAAGAAGAAGACTCTTATCTTGATCTGGATGAAAGTTCAGACGACGATATGTAACATGTAAATCTTCGCTTTGCGAGGAAAGGGGTAATCAAATGCCAGAAACAGCAAAAAAAGAAAACTACCAGATGAGCTTTGATGCCATCAAAATAGGACTTGCCTCCCCGGAGAAAATCCGGGAGTGGTCCCATGGCGAGGTAAAAAAACCGGAGACCATCAACTACAGAACGCTGAAACCGGAAAAAGACGGTCTGTTCTGCGAAAGAATCTTCGGACCAAGCAAAGACTGGGAGTGCCATTGCGGTAAATATAAGAAAATTCGCTACAAAGGCGTAATCTGCGACCGATGCGGCGTAGAAGTAACAAAATCCAGTGTGCGCCGTGAGCGTATGGGACACATTGAGCTGGCAGCTCCGGTATCCCACATCTGGTACTTCAAAGGAATTCCGTCCCGTATGGGACTGATCCTGGATCTGTCTCCGAGAACTCTGGAAAAAGTTCTGTATTTCGCAAACTACATCGTTCTTGATGCAGGCGATACCAAATTACAGTACAAACAGGTTCTGACCGAGAAAGAATACCAGGATGCCAGAGAAGAGTTCGGAAGCAGCTTCCGTGCAGGCATGGGTGCTGAGTCCATCAAAGAGCTTCTGATGGCAATCGATCTGGAAAAAGAGTCTGCTGAATTAAAGGCAGGCCTCAAAGATTCTACCGGACAGAAGAGAGCCCGCATCATCAAGAGACTTGAGGTTGTAGAGGCATTCCGTGAGTCCGGAAACCGCCCTGAGTGGATGATCCTCGATGCAGTACCGGTAATTCCGCCGGATCTGCGTCCTATGGTACAGCTGGACGGCGGACGTTTCGCAACATCCGACCTGAATGATCTGTATCGCCGTATCATCAACCGTAACAACCGTCTGAAGAGACTGCTGGAGCTCGGCGCACCGGATATCATCGTGCGCAACGAGAAGCGTATGCTCCAGGAGGCAGTTGACGCCCTGATCGACAACGGCCGCCGCGGCCGTCCGGTAACCGGTCCTGGAAACCGTCCGCTGAAATCTCTGTCCGACATGCTGAAAGGTAAATCCGGCCGTTTCCGTCAGAACCTTCTTGGTAAACGTGTTGACTACTCCGGCCGTTCCGTTATCGTCGTAGGACCGGAACTGAAGATTTACCAGTGCGGTCTGCCGAAAGAAATGGCAATCGAGCTGTTCAAACCGTTCGTTATGAAAGAACTGGTTTCCAACGGCACTGCACACAACATCAAAAACGCAAAGAAAATGGTCGAGAAACTCGAGCCGCAGGTATGGGACGTTCTCGAGGACGTCATCAAAGAGCATCCGGTTATGCTGAACCGTGCTCCTACACTGCATCGTCTGGGTATCCAGGCATTCGAGCCGATTCTGGTAGAAGGTAAAGCAATCAAACTGCATCCGCTGGTTTGTACCGCATTCAACGCCGACTTCGACGGTGACCAGATGGCTGTCCATCTGCCGCTGTCCGTAGAAGCACAGGCAGAGTGCCGTTTCATGCTTCTTTCTCCGAACAACCTGCTGAAACCGTCCGATGGCGGTCCGGTAGCCGTTCCTTCACAGGATATGGTTCTTGGTATCTACTATCTGACCCAGGAGCGTCCGGGCGAGAAGGGCGAGGGAAGCTTCTACCGCGATATGAACGAAGCAATCCTGGCATATGAGAACGGATACATCACCCTGCAGACCAAGATCACCATCCGCTGCGAGAAAGAGATGGAAGATGGTACTGTGATGCAGCAGAACGTAAGCTCTACTCTCGGAAGATTCCTCTTCAACGAGATTCTGCCGCAGGATCTGGGATACGTAGACCGTACCATCCCGGGCAACGAGCTTGCTCTTGAGGTTGATTTCCTGGTTGCCAAGAAACAGCTGAAACAGATTCTGGAAAAAGTCATCAATACACACGGAGCTACCAAGACCGCTGAGGTTCTGGACTATATCAAGGCTACTGGATATAAATACTCCACACGTGCAGCCATGACCGTATCCATTTCCGATATGACCGTGCCGC
>CAVBNJ010000109.1:0-8131 GCA_963596755.1 bacterium | reverse complement strand
ATGGAAACGGTATCACTTTCCCCGTCTCCTCCCAGAATATCTACAAGATCATCCGATAAAATTGCTGTATCATTTTTTGCAGTTTGTGTACTGTCAATAATTGCAATGGAAAGCAGCGTATTTTTCGGTTTTTCAAACAACGGTACAAGAAAATAGCAGAAAAATACGATACCGAAAAGAACAATAAGTGCATGAATTTTGTAATAATCCCAAAGATAACGAATTTTCTGGCTAAACGAAAGATTTTTCATCACTGCTCCTCCTCTGTACCTGATACCATCATTATATAAGGTGCTGATCTGAAAAGGAATGAACAGATACGGCTTTCCACTTGAAAAAAACCGACAAAACAAGTTTGATAAAATGTATGTTTTTTTCAAGCAAAAACTCAGATTTTTCTGTACCACTTCCCATCTTTTTTCTGTAAAATTACCATATCAATAAAATCAATAAAATTGGAAAGAGGGGTTATGATGTCACTTAGTCTCAATTACAATTCACGCATTCTGTATTCCGGAGATAATAAGACGATAAAAAGGGCAATGGAAACTCTGAAGCGGGATATTCGAAAAACCTGTCAGGAGACATCGAATGCCGGCTGTGATTTCATTTTGAAGCAGGCCAGAATGCCGGAAGAAATGTTCGAAATAAAAAAAGGAGAAGACCGGCTCACTATCTATGCGGGGGACGCACTCGGCTTTGTTTACGCCCTCTATCACATCAGCAAGGAATTTCTCGGCGTTTTGCCATTCTGGTTCTGGAATGATCAAGTTTTTGAAAAGAAACCGGAATATGTGCTGCCAGACACCTATGAGTATCATTCCAGACCATATGCGGTAAAATACAGAGGCTGGTTTGTCAATGACGAAGTGTTGATTCACAAATGGTATGTTGATCGAAAAAAAGATCTTCCCTGGGAAATGGTGTTTGAAACACTGCTTCGCTGCGGAGGAAATATGGTTGTTCCCGGAACCGACCGAAATTCCCATCTTTATCGTAATCTGGCCTCTGAAATGGGACTTTACATTACTCATCATCATGCAGAGCCTCTTGGCGCACCTATGTTCGCCAGAAGATATCCGGAACTGAATCCCTCCTATGACGAGTATCCGGAAAAATTTCATGCGCTCTGGGAAGAAGGCATTCAGGAACAAAAAGACAAAAATGTAATCTGGAATCTTGGTTTCCGCGGGCAGGGTGACTGTCCCTTCTGGGATAACGATCCCAGATATCAGACATCGGAAAGCCGGGGAGCTCTTATGGGACAATTGATTTCCCTGCAGAATGATTTTATCAAAAAAGAAGTTCCAAACGCAGTAAGCTGTACCAATCTTTACGGAGAAACAATGGAACTTTACCGCGACGGATATTTAAAACTCCCGGACGATGTGATAAAAATATGGGCGGATAACGGCTTTGGAAAGATGGTAACACGCCGTCAGGGAAATCATAATCCAAGAATCCCTGCCCTCCCGGATAAAAAAGACAAAGGGCGTTTTGGAATCTACTATCATGTTTCCTTTTATGATCTTCAGGCCGCCAATCATATTACCATGCTTCCGAATTCCGCAGAATTTGTCTATGATGAACTGAAAAAGGTTCTGGAACACCAGGTCAGGGACTACTGGATCATAAACTGTTCAAATGTCAAACCTCATGTGTATTTTCTTGACCTGATTGCTGCGATCTGGAAATCCGGAGATGTCGATGTTGATCAGCATCTTCACACGTATCTTCATCAATACTATGGAGACCGGCATATCAAAGAGCTTGCTGATGCCTTCAAAGGATATGCCGCTTCTGCGGTTTTATATGGAAACCATGAGGATGATCATGCCGGGGAACAATTTGCAAATCATGTAGCAAGAATGCTGATCAGCCAGTTTATGAAAAACCGCGAGAAAAGAGCTGAGGATCTTCTCTGGGCTTCCAATGTCGAAACGCTGCAGGAACAGATCGAATGGTATCAAAACGTGTGCCGTACCGGCGAATCAAATTATGCCGCACTGCTGCGTCAGTATGAGGCGCTGGATGCCCGGCTGGATGGTCATGAAAAAACACTTTTCGAAGATTCTCTGTTTTTGCAGGCTAAAATCTACTACAACTGTTATCAGGGATGTGTCCTTTTGTGCGATGCACTGCTTCGCTCTTTTGAGAAAGATTACAAACAGGCATTTTATCTGGCCGGAAAAGCACGCCTTTGTTATTTAAAAGCAAATCAGGAAATGCGTGCACGAGAGCACGGAAAATGGCATGATTTTTATGCGAACGAATGTCTGACCGATGTAAAGCAGACCGCATGGGTAATCGAAGGGCTGATGAGTTACCTTCGAAATCTGGGCGACGGTCCTCATTTTTATTTATGGCAGCGAGAATTTTTGTACAGTGAAGAGGATCGGCGTGTAGTATTAATCTGCAACATGGAAAACCATCTGAAAGATCTGGAACTGTTTGAACTGATGGAAGAAAAATACGGTATCTGACAAATAATCAACGGGCAAAGAGCTGGTGCAAAGAAAATTGCTGAAACACCAGCTCTTATTTATTTCTAATTTACAGATTTTGTACTATAATCAAAGTAGAACACCATGAAAGGATATCCTATGAAAGAAAAATTGAAGCAAAAATTTAAAAATTCCACCATTGCTCACAAAATGCTGACCGTCTATGTCTGTTTTGCCGCAATTTCCTTTTTTCTGGCGCTTCTTTCTCTGCAGGTAAGTTTCTCGATTTATTCACAGGAATTATATGAGAAATCGACACAGGAGCTGGATTTTTTTTCACAAAATATAAACAGGGACTTGAAAGAGGCGGAAAGCATCAATTATACTATCAGTATGGATACTCTGGTACAGCAGAAACTGGCCGAAACAGTGGAGCTGAAATATCCTTCTACCGAATACAATCAAAACCTGTTCAAGATCCGCAGCATGCTGATGGATGAGTATGACCCACAGAGCTGTGTTAAATCTATTATTTACATTGATCTGCATGGAAACCAGATTGAAGTTGGAACTTCTGCCTGGGAAATTTCAGATGAAAGCATACAAAAACTGAAAGCGAAAATGGTTGACGCAAAGGGCGCTTATGTTACCTATGGACCGACAAAAGACTGCCCTTTTCTGCTCACCGGACGAGTCGTGCGAAATCGCCTGAATATGAGTCTGGATGACCTTGGCATGCTGATTTTTGTATGTGACGTAAGCAACGTGATCGCCCAGAATAAAAGCCAGTTGGAAGCCCGTCAGGCAACCGTATACGTCTATTCCGAAGACTGTATTGTATATCAGGATGCCGATGCCGAACTGGTCGATAAACTTCCTGATTATGCCAAAAGTTCCGGCTATAAAATCGTAAATGCTTCCGGCAGGAAATATTTTGTTTCTTACCTCTATGCTCAGGAAACAGACTGGGAATACGTAAATTATTTTCCATATTCCGAAATATACGGTCAGGTACAAACCATGCAATACCTGCTGCTTGCAGCATTTATCCTGATCTTTTTTGTTCTCGTCCTGTGTATGAGAAAAGTTGCCTCTGTTATCACAGAACCACTGGAGCACTTGACCCAGTCTATGCAGATTGTTGAAGAAGGCAATTTCACGGCCGCAAAGGAAATGCTTGTTGTCACCGACCGCAAAGATGAAATTGGAATTTTGAGCAGAGAATTTCAGACCATGATTGAAACTGTGGATGATCTGATCAAAGAAAACTATGAAAAACAGATTCTAATCAAGGACACCAAATATAAAATGCTGCGTGCACAGATCAATCCACATTTCCTGTATAACACCCTGAATGTTATTCACTGGATGATCCGGGCGAAGCGAAATGAAGAGGCTGGAAAAATGATTGTTGAACTTGGCGCTATTCTGCATTACTCGTTTGCCCAGACTCCTTATGCAACGGTTCAGGATGAAATTGATATGATAAAAAGTTATATCAATATACAGAAAACCCGATACCGGGGTCGTATTGAGTTTGATGTCACGGTAGACGGCAATCCCGGAAACTATCTCATTCCGCGGATGATTCTGCAGCCTCTGGTGGAAAATTCCATCAGTTACGGTGCAGAACCTTATCTGGATCTCTGTTCCATTTCCGTCAACGTAGCGGAAAAAGAACATGAAATTCTGATGACGGTAAAAGATACCGGCGCAGGAATGAGTGAAGAAGAATTAAAATCGATCCGAAATATGACATTTGTTCCGAAAGGACATGGAATCGGCTTAAAAAACATTGCTGAACGCTTGAAAATGGATGACGCGGAAAGCACTTTTCAAATTGAAAGCAGACTCGGCGAAGGCACCTGTGTCATCATTCAAATACATAAAAAAATGAGGGATGATGGAAATGTACAAATTGATGATCGTAGATGATGAGCAAATTGAGCGGGAGGGCATGGCACAGTTTATTCCCTGGGAAAAATACGACATTGAGCTGTGCGGCACTGCATGGAATGGCGTGGATGCGTTGGAACAGATCCAGAAAACAGAGCCTGATCTTATTCTGACTGACATAAAAATGCCGATCATGAACGGAATCGAGCTGATCGAAAAACTATCAGACTCTTATAAAGATATCGTGATTATTGTTTTATCCGGTTATGGAGAGTATGAATACACCAGTCAGGCAATGGAATACGGCGTAAAATATTATATTTTGAAACCGTGTGATGAGGAAAAAATTGTCTCCGTTCTGGAAAAAGCAAAAAAAGATCTCGCTTTGCAGCGTGAAAAAAATCGAACCGAAAAAGAATACCGCAAAATCCAAAGAGAAGTTTTACCACACGCAAAAGAGGAGCTTCTGCGCAGATTTTTGCTGGATCAGCGGCTGAACAACGAAGAACTTCATCTGCTGAAGAGAGATCTCCCGCTTCTGAATAACGAAATACGGCTTCTTGCCATGAAAAATAAAAGAGTCGGCTTTGAATATCTGGAACAGTTTATTCTTGGAAACATTCTTGGTGAAATTTTGAACATGGAAAAAATGCCGCTCTTTACTTCTATTGATGATACTGTATTTTTTATCATAAAGGCTGCATCGGAAACAGAGCTGAAAGATGCCGTAAAAAGAACCATGATGGAATTTTCAAAAATGAAGTCTACAAAGATTTCTTCTGCTGCAAGTCTGGAAGGAAAACTGGAACAGCTACGGGAACTGTATGAACAAATCATAAATCTTTATGCTTTACAGGAGTCCTCAGAAATAAAAGATTATCTGAGCTATTCCGAACAGCTTGCCGACGCTGAAAATACCAGTTCTTATTTTGATTTCGAACGGATTCTCAAATCGGACCGATATGACCAGGTTCTCTTCGAAGTAACACTAGCGCTCAAAAAAATGCAGAGCAAAATGCTTCCGGAAGAAAGAAAACAACAGATTTGCCAGATCTTCATCCAGACATGGAAAAACTGTGTTGATAAAGAAAATGATACGGTCATCTCACTTGAAACAGCTTCTTCCGATTCGGACAGAATTACTTTGATTTCTTCCTGGCTGACATCATCTGCAAATTTCTTTCAAAATGCAAAAGATCAGGAGCGGATTCAAAACATACTGAAAATTATATACTCCAATTTGGAGAGCAACGGACTGACTTTGCAATACATGGCAAAAAATATTCTGTATATGAACGAAGATTACCTCGGGCGTATTTTTGTCAAAGCCATGAATTTGAAATTTTCATCTTATCTTGAGAACAGCCGCATCGAAATGGCGAAACGATTGATGGCCTACGACCCAGATATGAAAATTGCAATACTGACAGAACTCATTGGATACCCTGTCGACGGTCAGTATTTTTCAAAAGCTTTTCGAAAAGTATGTGGAAAGACACCGACTGAATATCGGGAACAATTAAAAAGCAAATTGTAGGCATTTTTAAAAATGGAAAGTCGATTTTCTTCAAGTGAGAAATCTGATTCTTCCATTTTTATTTTTTCACAAAAATTTTATAATTATCGCATAAAAAGCAAAAGGAGAAACGGCTATGAAAAAAAGAACAACAAAACTTTTAGCGCTTCTGTTAACAGGAGCTATGGTAATCCCTATGACAGGCTGCGGAAACAGCGGCGGCTCTTCCTCCAGCAGTGCAGCCTCTGCCGACGGAGATGATCAGGTTACTATTAAAATTACCTGGTGGGGCGGCGACGGCAGACATGAATCCACCCAGAAGGTACTCGACCTTTATACGGAGGAACATCCAAACGTTAAGTTTGAAGCAATTCCGGCCGGATGGGACGGCTATTTTGAAAAATTATCTACCCAGGCGGCATCTGGCAGCATGCCGGATATCGTACAGATGGACTACCTGTATATTTCCACTTATGCCAAGAATAATTCTCTTGCGGATCTTCAGTCCTATGTTGACAGCGGTGTCATTGATACCAGCAAGATCGATGAGAACATCATGGCAACAGGTTCTTCCAATGGAAAACTGGTCGGCTTACCGCTTAGTACTACAGCACTTGCCGTAACCTACAACCCGACCGTCATTGAAGCTGCAGGCGCAGAAATTCCTTCCGACGACTGGACCTGGGATGACTATATTGCCTTAAATAAAAAAGTGTCAGAATACACCGGACAGCCAAGCGCACTTGCTGCAACCGCCGGAATTTTCGGAGATGTCAATATCTTCAATTACTGGGTAAGATCTCACGGCGGCACCTTATTTAACGAAGATGGAACCGGCCTTGGTTACGAGGATGATCAGATTGCAGCAGACTTCTTCGAAATGTGGAAACAGATGGCAGACGAAAACATTGCTCCTGATGCAGATGAGCAGACACAGATCGCATCTCTTGGAAAAGAAGGCTTACCGATCGTTACCGATGAGGCAGCAACCGATATTGAATGGAATGCTTTCCCGACCACAGTAAGCTCTGCAAATGCAAACCTGAAATTAGCTCAGATGCCTGACTCTGCAGATTCCGGATTATGGTTAAAACCGGGTATGTTCTTCAGCGTAGCAGAAACTTCAAAAGTAAAAGATGCGTGCGCAGAGTTTATCAACTGGTTTATCAATTCCGATGAAGCAAACGACATCATCTTAGGAGAAAGAGGAACACCGGTATCTTCTTCTGTACGTGAACACCTTATTGAGAGCGGAAAACTTTCTGATCAGCAGAAAGATGCTTTCGATTACACGGACAAAATCGTATCTGTAGTAGGGGAAACCCCGGCAGCAGACCCAAGCGGTATCGCTGAGGTAAACGAAGCATTCGCAACCGCCGGAAACAGCGTATTATACGGACAGCTTACTTCCGAAGAAGCGGCTGAACAGTTCCGTGAAAAAGCAACTGAGATTCTGGAAAGAAATAACGCGAAATAACCCCGAACGGAAAGGTGGAGCTTTTCATGAAAAAGAAACAAACAGGAAAAAGCATCTATAAAAAACGGGATAATATAGCTGGCTATGTGATGCTGGCACCATGGATGTTTGGATTTATCCTGATGTGGTTTATCCCAATGCTGATTTCCATTTACTATTCATTTACAGATTTCAACCTCTTAAACGATGCCAAACTGATCGGTTTCAGCAACTATATTCGAATTTTCACCCAGGATGAGACTTTCGTACAAGCGTTGAAAGTAACCTTCATCTATGTACTGTTTCTTGTCCCTCTGAGACTTGCATTCGCCTTGCTTGTAGCAATGCTTCTCAACAAAAAACACAAAGGTCTTGGCTTATATCGTACCATCTATTATATTCCATCCATCATCGGTGGAAGCATTGCCGTATCCATTGTATGGAGACAGATTTTCGGAAATCAGGGTGTTGTCATGTCACTGCTTTCCGCAATCGGAATTGAGCAGAAAACCTCACTGCTTGGCAATCCACATACGGCTCTCGGTGTAATCATTCTGATGGGTGTATGGCAGTTCGGTTCTTCCATGCTGATTTTCCTTGCAGCACTGAAACAGATTCCTGGCGCATTGTATGAATCTGCAATGGTAGACGGTGCAAAGAGCAGAACCATGTTCTTCAAAATCACCCTGCCAATGCTTACGCCAACCATTTTCTTTAATCTTATTTTACAGATTGTAAATGGATTCCGCGTATTTACCGAAAGCTATGTAATTACAGACGGTGGCCCTCTGAACAGTACTTTATCGTATGTATTATATC
>CAVBNJ010000108.1:0-8133 GCA_963596755.1 bacterium | reverse complement strand
GCGATGCATTCCGCACTTCCCTTTTTGTCATCGGAACCTTATCGCGCAGGAAAACGTCATCTGCCATACCGGTTGTAAACGCCGGTTCCGGAGCCGGATTCTCAAACAGCAGAACGGCAAGCGGTGCAAACTCCATTTCCGCAAGCTCAGACGCCGTTCCCTTCACAATACGCTCTTCCGGATACGACAAATCTGTTCCGATCTGCAGCACAATCTGTTCCCATCCGTAGGTACACAGCGTTCGGCAGATCTCATTTACACTGCCCTTTCCGCCTGCAATGGCCAGTGTTTTCCGGTTTCTGCGGACCGTCTCCATAAAATTGCAGTTCTGTCCGTGCAGGCTCACAAACGCAGCATCTTCCCAGGATACTCCGATCTTCGCACAGAAATACACCAGCGAAGAGATTCCAGGCTCCACGCGAACGGAAAAATGCTCATCTTTCGCAAGAACTGCCTGGAGTTTTTTCGCCCCGCTGTAAAATCCGACATCACCGGACTGCAGAAGAACAATGTTTTCGTATTCCGGGTGTGCTTTCAGATACGCATAGATTTTTTCCGGACTGTACTCGGCAAGCATCGGCTTCTGGTATTTTTCCACCGCTTTCGTCATGCGGCCCGCTCCGATCAGCACATCTGCCTGCTCACACGCCTCTGCGAGCGCCATCGTCATCTGAGATTCTGCACCAGGGCCGATGCCGGCAATCACAACGCTTCTCTGAACGGACAGATGGAATTTTTCAACGAGATACCGTTTTACCTCGCCCTCCGAAAGACCTTCCTCCTCTGTCGGGCGGCCGATCAGAACCACCTTCACACCGGCTTTTTTTGCAGCTTCTATTTTTTCTTCAAAACCGCCGTTTCTGCCGGACTCCTTTGTCACCATCCACGATGCCTGCACCGCCTGCATCATGGCAAGATTCATCTCCAGTGAAAACGGTCCCTGCATACCGATCGTATGCGCGGCATCAAAGCCAAGCTCCGCACACGAGGCGATCACGCCGGGAAGCGGCAGCACACGGGCATAGACACGGCTTTCATATTCGGGCAGACTGGTGAATTTTGCGAGTTCTTTGCTTCCCGTCGTCACCAGAATATTTCCCTTTGTACCCGCCAGATACGATACGGCTTCTTCTGTCGTATCAACCACCACGCAGGACGGATCAGCTGCCAGTGACGGCCGCAGCAGACGGAGATACGTTTTTCCAGCTCTTTCGCACGCAGAACGGATATTTTCCGATACCAGATCAGCATACGGATGGGTCGAATCGATGACAAGCTCCGGCTGCTCTTCACCAAAAAGCTGCTCCATCTCTTCTTCCGTCAGTCTTCCGCTCTGGACGGTAAGTGCACCGCCCTCTTCAATCCGGCATTTGCCGTACTCTGTTGCCGTACAGGCAAGAGAGGCAACACCATATTTTTTCAGAAAACTGCAGATTTCCCGTCCTTCCGTCGTTCCGGCAAAGACAATTACTTTATTCATAGCGATATCCCCTCGGTGTTACCATGTGATCCCGGATTTCTTTCGTCTGGCTGTTTCCGATAAATACGGTGGTAAACATATCGACTTTTGTATTTCGAAGCTCTGCCAGTGTCATGGTCCGGCTTGTCTCACCGTCTCTTCCGATCTGGCTTACAATTCCGCACACCGTCTCCGGCGCTTTATAGCGCAGCATGAGATCACACGCTTTTTCCAGATAATCGGCTCTTTTGTGGCTGCCCGGATTGTAAAGGCAGATCACAAAATCAGCCTCCGATGCCAGAAGAAGGCGTTTTTCAATCTTCTCCCACGGTGTCAGAAGATCGCTCAGACTGATCAGCGCAAAATCGTGGATCAGCGGTGCGCCGAGAACGGCAGCTCCTCCCGTTGCCGCTGTCACTCCCGGAATCACCTTGATTTCGATATCCGGCCATTCCTCTGAAAGTTCATACATCAGGCCTGCCATTCCGTAAACGCCGGCATCTCCGCTGCAGATCATGGCAACCTGTTTTCCCTCTGCCGCAGTTTCAAACGCCAGACGGCACCGCTCCACTTCTTTGCGCATCGGTGTTGTCAGAAATTCTTTTCCTGCAAAATGTTCTTTTACCAGATCCACATAAACGGTATAGCCGATGATCACATCGCAGTTCCGCAGTGCATCTGCCGCCTCAATCGTCATTTTTTCATATGCTCCCGGTCCGATGCCCACTACATAGATTGTACTCAAAATACTGCCCTCCAGTCCGCCGCAGCCAGTGCAACTGTCACACCATCCGCCGCCTCTTTTTTCTTTATCAGTCTGCCGCCGGCGAGAACTGCGCTGCGCTCACAGACATTGTCAATTCCTGTAATTTTCTTCACAAACGGGGACGGTGTAAACGTTCCCTCTGCCTTTTCCAGCTCTTCCGCCGAAAAAGTACGATACTGCCAGCCATATTTTTCCACAAGCTGCAGAATTCCCGGCTCCTGCGCTTTCAGGTCAATACTTGCCGCCTGCAGAACCGCTTTTTCTGAAATCCCGGCCACCGCAAGCGATGCCAGAACCTTTTCTTCGATCCGCCCCGCAGGTGTGTTCTTTTTGCAGCCGATTCCGACGGTAATCACCTTTGGGATCAGATGAAGTGTTTTCTGAAACGGAGAATCCTGCTCTGACGTGGTCATGCAGATGCCCATCTGCAATTCCTCCGCCTCTTCTGTCTTCAGTTCCTCCGGTATCGTTCCCTCCACCGGAAAACGGCTGCAGAAACCAACCTGCTTTCCGTCCACCAGTAGCGCCGCCGCCTCTTTTGCCAGCTCCATCTCGCAAATTTCACAATGATTTTTCACGGCAAAGACATCCACCGCAAATTTATGGTTCACATCCGTCGCCGTTGTGATCACCGGAACTGCGCCGGTTACCGATGCAACCTCTTCCGTCAGCTCATTCGCCCCGCCGATATGGCCGGAGAGCAGTGAAATCACAAATTTTCCCTGCTCATCCATACAGAGCACGGCCGGATCTGTTTTTTTGCTTTTCACATACGGCGCAATGCTGCGCACGGCAATCCCGCATGCTCCGATAAAAAGAATGGCATCCATTTCGTCAAACATACGCTTCGTCCACGCGGTAAGAGACGGGGCAATCGCCGGAATGCCGGCTTCTTTTCCGTATTTTTCCAGCGCATACCCTTCACACTTGTGATTTTGAAGTGCCGCGCAGAGTTTCTGGTTCCAGATACATCCGTTTCTTGTAAAACTTGCTATGGCTATTTTCATTTTATTTTTCTGCCTCTCGGAATTCCGTTGTAAATGCCGGATTGTACAGATCGCTTCTGCGGTAATTTCCCTGTGAAACGGCATTTCCGATGATCATCAGCGCCGTCTTTGTGATCTGATTCTTTTTCGCTGTCTCGGCAAGTGTCCCAACGGTGCAGACGAACGTCTTCTCCTCCGGCCAGGTCGCTTTGTAAACGATAGCCGCCGGGGTATCAGCTGTGTAACCTCCTGCAATCAGTTCGCGGGAAAGTTCTTCCAGAAGTCCTGTACTTAAAAATACCACCATGGTCGCCTGATGTGCCGCAAAAGATGCAATGCTCTCCCGCTCCGGAACCGGCGTTCTTCCTGCCATTCTTGTGATGACAACGCTCTGTGAGATATCCGGCAGGGTGTACTCCATCTCAAGTGCAGCAGCCGCTCCGCAGAAAGAGCTGACACCAGGACAGTCATCGTGTGCAATGCCAAGTGCATCCAGCGCGTCGATCTGCTCGCGGATTGCACCGTACAGGCACGGATCTCCGGTATGAAGTCTTGCCACCGTAAGACCTTTGCTTTCGGCATCTTTCATTACATCAATTACCTGTTCCAGCGTCATTGTTGCGCTGTTATATACGACACAGCCTTCTTTTTTCAGATCCAGCAGCGCCGGATTGACAAGAGAACCGGCGTAAATAATCACGTCCGCTTCACGCAGCAGCTTCTGTCCTCTTACCGTAATCAGATCCGGGGCTCCAGGGCCCGCTCCAATAAAATGTACCATCTATTTTTCCCTCTTTTCTTTTACTATGATCAGTGAATAGTAGCTTGCCTGATCCGGAATTTCTTCTGCACTGTAATATTTCTGCTCTGTTTCCATCCCGCAGTTTTCCACCATTACCACCGGACATCCATTTTCCTGTAAGAACTGTTTCACAGACGGCATCTTTCTGCCCGCCTTCATCAGAACTTTCGTTCCCGGAAGTTTTAACGCCTCCTCAATCTGATAGGATGCCGGAATCACATGCAGTTCCTCCGAATTTTCCACCAGCCCCTCCGAAAGGGATGCTGCTGCCGCACAGAACGATGTAACACCGCTTACGATTTTCGCCTCGTAGCCGTCTTCCAGTACCCGTCTGTGTACATAGAGATACGTGGAATACACGGTCGGATCTCCAAGCGTCAGAAATACTACATTTTTTCCTGCATCCAGCAGTTCCTCGATTTTCTCCGCTCCGCGCCGGTGATTTTCCTCCAGTTCTTTCGCATCCTTTGTCATCGGCATCGGAATGGCAACAAGTTCTTTTTCTGCCAGCTCCGGTACTGCCTGGACGGCAATCTGGTAGGCGATGCTGTCCTTTGGCTTCTCTCCTGGCACCGCAATCGTATCATTTTCGCGAATCAGCCGGACGGCCTTTACCGTCATAAGCTCCGGGTCACCCGGTCCGATTCCTGTTCCAAATAAAATTCCTCTCATTTTGTTTTACTCTTTTCCGCTTTCTTTTTCTTCCAGCAGCGCTTCCTGCTCCCGCAGCCGCTCCAGAAGTTCTCCCGCTCCCTTAGTTTCCCCGAGCAGACCTTCATTGCTTGAAAAAACAATCGCCTCCGTCTGCACTCTGCCCTCGATATGGTAATTCATGTAAAAAGCAATTTTTTCTGTCACTTTTTCCATGGTCTCTTTCAGGCAGCCTGCTTCCTTTAAGATCTGTACCGCCTCTTCCGTCGTTCCGGTCTCCAGCAGTTCTTTTGCAAGTGTAAGATCCGCACCTGCACGCACCGCCTGTGCCGCAAGAAGCTCTGCTCGGCAGTCTGCTTCATGGGAATGCGTATTCATAATTCCGCCGGATACCTTGACAAATTTTCCAAGATGCGCCACAAACAGAATCGCATCAAAGCCAAGCTCTGCCGCAAATTCCAGTGTCTTTCCGACGTAATTGCTGCATTTGACCGAATGGTCCGCGCGCACCCACGGATACGTTTTTAAGAAATCCTGCCCGTAGTTTCCCGGCGTCACCAGAAGAACACGGTCTCCCTGTGCTTTCCGCATCTCCATCTCGACACGGATCGTGGAAATCAGCGCTTCCTCACTCATCGGCACAACAATGCCGCTTGTTCCGAGAATCGAAATGCCGCCGGTGATGCCAAGTCTCGGATTGAATGTGTGCTTTGCCAGCTCTTCGCCCTCCGGCACGGAAATCACAACCTGCAGAGCACGGAAATCATCCAGTTTTTTCTGAATCTCCTCCACATTCTCACGGATCATCTGGCGCGGCACATGATTAATCGCCGCGTTTCCGACCGGCTGATTGAGTCCCGGCTTTGTCACACGTCCGACACCGAAGCCGCCGTCAATGACGATTCCTTCTTCTGTTCCAAACGACACCTCCGCATAGATCAGCGCCTTGTCTGTCACATCCGGGTCGTCTCCTCCGTCCTTTCGGACGGCACAGCTTACCTTGTCGGCACTTCTTCTGATATCCAGCAATTCCAGATTCAGAACAATTCCTTTCGGCGTATTGATTTTTACTTCCTGTATCTCTTTTCCGGAAAGCAGCATGAACGCCGCTCCCCGCGCCGCCGCTGCAGCGCAGGAACCGGTTGTATATCCCATACGGAGTTTTTTGCTGCCGCGCATAATATATGCATCTTCCAAGCCTGTCCTGCTCATGTTTTTCTCCTTAACAGATCCGGCCCTTTTCTGCCGGATCACGCGATCTGTTTTATCATACCACACAATGAAAAAATGCTGAACCATTTTCGGATATTTTTTGCATTATTTTCTGAAATTGCTGTGATTTCTACTGCAGAAATTTTTTCTTTTCCCAGCTTCCCGTCATCTCAAATTCCGCTGCTCTTCTTTTTGCCTGTTTTACAATTTTCACATCAATTCCCATATTTCCAAGCAGGGCAATCGCATTTTTTCCTTTTGCCGGTCCCTGTTCCAGGCGATATGGGAAAGAAATACTCTGCGCCGTAATCTGTTCTTCAAAATGATAATTGGTGTAGAGATCTTCCAGCAGATACGTCAGTTCCGTATCGTGTGTGGCCGCAAGGCAGAGCACATTTGCACGGCGCAGAGCGGCAAGCACGCTCTCCGACGCTGCAATCCGCTCCGTCGTATTCGTTCCCCGCAGTACCTCATCAATGACGCAGAGAAGCGGCGTTTTTTCCCGGCTTGCATCCAGAATCCGTTTTAAAGATTTTACTTCCACAACAAAGTAACTCTCCCCCTGCGCCAGATTGTCGCGGAGCGCCATGGACGTCATGATCCGGCATACAACACCCCGGTATTTCTTCGAAAGGCTTGTATTCAATGCCTGCGCCAGAATCGCATTTACTGCCATGTTTTTCATAAATGTCGATTTTCCCGATGCGTTCGAACCGGTGAGCAGAATTCCGCCTTCTGCATACAGACTGTTTGCCACAGGGTGTGCAAGAAGCGGATGATAAAGCTCCTCCACATCGATCCGGCAGCCCGCCTTTTTCTCATCCAGAAATTCCGGCACGCAGTAATACGAAAGACTCTCCCGGTACGATGCGGTCGAAAGTGCAAAATCCAGGATTCCAAGATCCTCCACCATCTGGCGAATCGTTTTTTCATACGATTTCACCTCAGAAACAACCGAGGAATATTCGATCAGATCCAGCAGAAAAAATGTATGAAAATACGCAAAAATCATACTTGCCGCGCCGCCCTGCGATTCTTTCGTATTAACGAGTGTTCTGCACCTTTTCGTAATGGGACGAAGCAGTTTTTCCTGTTCTGCCAGACGTTGCTGATACATTTCCAGTCCAGGAATTTTTTCTTTTCCCAGCTCTTTTGCCGTCCGCTGCAGCCGCAGGATGCAGCCAAACGCTTTTAATGCACTCTCCAGCTTTTTACTCTCACTTCCATGCATCAGTCCATTTCCGACCATCGAAGCAAACAGAACTGCCACGCCGAGCGGAGGAACGAGAAACAGCAGTACAATTCCAAACACGGCAGCGCCAGCCATCAGAAGATATTTTCCCTTCTTTCCCGGTTCTGCCTGCATCATTACAGCCAGTTCTTCTGTCGGCGGATTCTCTTTTTCCTTTCCCATCCAGAGAAAGGCCCGTATCACACCTTCTCTCGCTTTGGAATTCTCTGCAAACAGCTCCATCAGCCGTTCTCTCTCCGCACGTGTTTCTGCTGTTGTGACCGGCATGCGAAGCGCCGTGTACAGATATTCCTCCCCGCACACCGATACTGTGTGATCGACAGTATCAAAGACCGCATCCAGGTCCAGATCGTTCCAGGTAATTCCATCTACACAGAAGTTCTCTTCTGCTCTTTGCTGCAGACACGCTTCGAGTTTTTCTCTTTTTTCCTGCTTTGTCTGTTTTTCCCGTTTTTTCCCCCAGATACTCCGCAGAACCTCCAGTTTCTTTTCCTGTTCTCTTCTGCTGTTCTGTACCATCCAGAATCCAAGCAGCACCAGAATCACAAAAATTCCTGCCGCCGTATACAGCTCTCTCATGTCTTATCGCCATCCTTTTTTAATCGTAACTATTCTAGCACAGAACCCTCTTTCCTTCCAGTGGCTGTTTCAAAAATCTCTTCCACCGCAGCATGCACTGTCAGCCGCTGCTGACTGCTCCCGTCGCCGATGCAGGTGGAAAGTGTAAGCACTTTTCGTATTTTTTTCGCGGCTCCCTCACAGGTGATCAGACTGTTTTCTTTTCGTTCCTGTGTCCACGCATCCCAGTCCGTTTCCTTCCATGATCCCGTCCGATAGACATCACTTTCTGCCTCCGTCTCTTCCACACTGAAAATACGGCACCGCCATGCTTCTCCCGGCAAATACAGATACAGACATGGATACGCTTCTTCAAATGCTGCATCGCGGTACTTTTTCAGTCCGCCGAACATGGTTCCATCCCGCATATTATGTCCGTATAGTATC
>CAVBNJ010000107.1:0-8251 GCA_963596755.1 bacterium | reverse complement strand
CACCTGAAAATCCAGGACATCAACCTGATGATGGGCTACATCACCTGTCGCGACGATGAGCAGGAACGGATTGTCCCATTCGGCGGACCGGCTAAAAAAGCACTCGAGCATTACCTCGGCGGAGCCCGCGCTGCCCTGATGCACGAACAGGAGAGCGATATCCTCTTCGTAAATTGCTCCGGCGGACCGATGAGCCGCCAGGGTTTCTGGAAAATCCTGAAGTGCTATGCAAAATCCGCAGGCATCACCTCAGACATCACCCCGCACACCCTGCGCCACTCGTTTGCAACACATCTGCTGCAGAACGGCGCGGACTTAAAGAGCGTCCAGGAGATGATGGGGCACGCCGATATCTCGACGACACAGATGTATCTGCACCTCGGTGTCAATAAAATCCGGGATGTGTATCAGAAAGCGCATCCGAGAAAATAAACCAGAAAGGAAAGGCCTCCGCCGCAGAATCGTAAAAATCTGTGGCGGAGGCCTTTCTGTAATACTTTTTTGCTATGATAGATATGACGGAAATTTAGCACTCCTCAGCAATATCATAAATCAGGCGCTCGGTCTGATCCCATCCAAGGCATGGGTCGGTGATGGATTTACCATAGACATGGTTTCCGCATCCGATCTTCTGGTTGCCTGGCTCAAGATAGCTCTCGATCATGACACCTTTTACGAGGCCTTCGATGTCTTTATTGCATCGTCTGGTGTGCAGAACATCTTTGACGATACGGATCTGCTGCTCGTATTTCTTTCCGGAGTTGGAGTGGTTGGCATCGATGATGGTAGCCGGGTTTACGAGATGGGTCTCGTTGTATTTCTCCAGCAGAAGCTGAATGTCCTCATAATGGTAGTTCGGCACGGAATTTCCGTGTTTGTTGGTCGCACCGCGGAGGATGGTATGTGCCAGCGGGTTTCCGCTTGTCTTTACTTCCCAGGTACGGTAAATAAAGGAGTGGGAGCCCTGTGCGGCGATGACGGAGTTGATCATAACGGAAAGGTCACCGCTGGTCGGGTTTTTCATACCGGCCGGAATGTCGATGCCGGAAACGGTCAGGCGGTGCTCCTGGTTCTCTACGGAACGTGCGCCGACAGCAACGTAGGAGAGAATGTCGGACAGATAGCTCCAGTTGGACGGATACAGCATCTCGTCTGCGGATGTCAGGTCAGTCTCCTCAACAACGCGCATATGCATTTTACGCATGGCGATCAGTCCGTGCAGCAGGTCCGGTTTTCCTTCCGGATCCGGCTGATGAACGATACCTTTGTAGCCTTCGCCTGTGGTACGAGGTTTGTTGGTGTACACACGCGGAATGATGATCAGCTTGTCGGATACTTTGTCAGCAACTTTTGCCAGACGGTGATTGTATTCCAGAACGGCATCTTCGTTATCTGCGGAGCAAGGTCCTACGATAACAAGAAATTTATCGGAATCCCCGGTAAAAACTTTTGCGATTTCTGCGTCGCGCTGTTTTTTAATTTCGGTTGCGCGGGCGCTTAATGGGTACTGCTCCCGAATCTCCGTTGGGGTTGGAAGTTTTCTTACAAATTCAAGGCTCATTTTAGTTCTCCTTTATCTTAGATGCACTTCTTTTGTCTGCGGACAGAGGAGCTCTTGTTTATGCTCCGTCGCAAACTATCTACAAATTATAATACATAATGCGGGAATTGTCGATATTTTTTCGGCAGAAATTCTGTTTGCCGTAAAAAAAGATAGCAAAAAGGTATCAATGAAAAAGAAATCAGTGGGCCACAAACCCGTTTCCGGCCTCATGCCGCAGAAAGCAAAGTGCCATCGTCATGATCGTAAGTTCGCTTACGAGGATGCCGTAAAGATATCCGCGGATGCCAAGAACCGGAACGAGAACCAGGATGGCGAGAATGCGGATGGCATCACCGGCAAGGTTCTGAAAAAAGACAAGGGAGGTCTTGCCGAGTCCGTTCAAAATGCTTCCAAGCGTCGTTTCCAGATAGAGGAACGGACTTAAAAACGAGAGAATGCGCAGAAAAATACCGACTTCTTCATTATGAAAAAGAAAATGGCCGAACCAGGGACCGAAAAAGAAAAAGGTAAAAACGGCAAATGTGCCGAGCAGCAGACAGAACTGGATCGTGCGGCGGATCGTGTCGGAAATCTGTTCCGGGCTGCCGTTCGCCTGCTGTCTGGCAACATCGGGCAGAAGCATCACAGAGATGGCGTGTGTGACGGCAGAAGGGAAAAAGATCATCGGGAGCGCCATGCCGGTGAGTACACCATACTGCGAGAGCGCCGCTTTCCGGGAAAGACCGGAGGCGATGAGGTGGCCGGGGAGCAGGGCGCTCTCGATGCTGTGAAGCACATTCAGCAGAATGCGGTTCAGCGTGAGCGGAAGATTTAAAGCAGTAAGTTCCGAAAAAGCATCGCGCCATAGCGCCTTCTCCTCAAAGAAAACGGAAATCGGACGGTGTTTCCGGGAAGAGCGGATGTGGGAAGTCAGCAGACAGGCGATCAGAAAAAGGCACGAAAACAGCTCCCCGGAGGCGGTTCCGAAGGCGGCAACGGCGGCGAAGGGAAGCGTTCCGGAACTGCAGAAAAGCCAGGCAAGATAAGAAGCACCCATACGCACAAACTGTTCGAACAGCTGGCAGAGTGAGGGAAGAGCCGTCTGATTCTGACCGAGATACCAGGCCGAGAGGCAGTTGTGAATGCCGGATGGCAGAACACCAAGGGAAAGAATCTGGAGGAGCAGAATCGTCCGCGGCTCAAAAAGAAGCCGTGTTCCGATGAAATCCGCACCGAAAAAGAGAAAGACGGAGGCCAGGGACGAGAGCAGTACCACAATGCCGCATCCGGCCGCAAGATAGATCTTTGCCCGCCGCGAATCGTCTCTGGCAAGATACGATGCCACAAAGCGCGACAGAACCGTCTGCATGCCGCCGACGCCGAGCGAGAGCATCAGTGCATAGAGCGGCGTGGCGAGCTGATAGATGCCAAAGGCCTCCGCACCGATCAGCCGCGACAGGAATATTCTATAGAGAAACCCCAGGATTCTGCAGAGGATTCCGGACGCGGTCAGGATCAGAGTGCCAAGCAGAAGAGTGTTTTTCTTTGTGAGATTCGGCATGAAAAGGACTCCTTTCAAAGGACAGCACGGGTAGTCTAAAATATGCGAAAAAACTCCTTGACAGAACCCTGTGATCGGTGCTATTCTGAGTAAGAAATTAATCCGATAAAAACTGTCGGATTTGAGAATCGGCAGTGACCGAACAGGAATGGGGGAGACCCCGAAAAGGAGAACCAGGAATGAAATTATCGACCAAGGGAAGATATGGCCTGCGTGCCATGATCGATCTGGCGAGCCACGAAGAAGAGGGTGCAGTGTCCATTGCCAGCATTTCAGAACGCCAGAATATCTCGGAGAGCTATCTGGAACAACTGGTGCGTCCGCTTCGAAAAGCCGGATTCATCGAGAGTGTGCGGGGAGCAGGCGGCGGTTATGTACTTGCAAAACCGGCAGATTCCATTTCGGTAGGAGATGTTCTCCGCGTGCTGGAAGGCGGACTGGAAGCAGTCACATGCTCGGTAAACGAGGGATTGGGCGGCTGCGATGCGGCCGATTTCTGCGTCACACGCTTTGTGTGGCAGAGAATCAATGAGGGAATTACGAACGCTGTGGATTCCATCACCCTCGGAGAGCTGGTTCAGCAGAGCCGGCAGCTCGAAAAAAATAGAAACAGCGATAGAAATGACAAGGAGTGAACAACAATGATTTATCTGGACAATGCGGCAACAACAAAAACAGCCCCGGAAGTTGTCGAGGCTATGCTTCCTTATTTCAGCGAGTATTACGGAAATCCATCCAGTATTTATACCATCGCAGGGAAGAGCAAAGAAGCCATCACAAAGGGAAGAGAGCAGATCGCAAACGTGCTCGGCGCAAAACCGGAGGAAATCTATTTTACAGCCGGCGGCAGCGAGTCCGATAACTGGGCGTTAAAAGCTACCTTTGAAGCATATAAAAATAAAGGAAACCACATTATCACAACAAAAATCGAGCATCACGCCATCCTGCATACCTGTGAGTATCTGGAAAAAGAGCGCGGCGCAAAAGTTACCTACGTAGGCGTAGATGAGAACGGCGTTGTCAATCTGGATGAGCTCGAGGCAGCAATCACACCGGAAACCATTCTGATTTCCGTTATGACAGCAAACAACGAAATCGGAACGATTCAGCCAATCAAAGAGATCGGAAGAATCGCAAAAGAACACAATATCTTATTCCACACAGACGCCGTACAGGCATTCGGCCAGATCCCGATCAATGTAGATGAGTGCAACATCGATATGCTGAGTTCCAGCGGCCACAAGATCAACGGACCGAAAGGAATCGGCTTCCTGTACATCCGCAAAGGCGTTAAAATCCGCTCCTTCGTACACGGCGGCTCCCAGGAGAGAAAACGCCGCGCCGGAACAGAAAACGTACCGGGTATCGTAGGATACGGCGTAGCAGCAGAGCGCGCAGCAAGAACCATGGCAGAGCGTACCGCAAAAGAAATCGAAGTACGTGACTACCTGATCAACCGCATCTTAACAGAGATTCCGAACTGCCGTCTGAACGGTGATCCGGTAAAACGTCTGCCGAACAACTGCAATATCAGCTTTGAATTCATCGAGGGCGAGTCCCTTCTGATTATGCTGGATATGAAAGGTATCTGCGCATCCAGTGGTTCCGCATGTACTTCCGGATCCCTTGATCCGTCCCACGTACTGCTGGCCATCGGACTGCCGCACGAGAAAGCACACGGATCCTTACGTCTTACCTTAAGTGAAGAAATCACAAAAGAAGATGTTGATTTCGTTGTAGAGCAGATCAAAGCAATCGTAGACCGTCTGCGCAGCATGTCCCCGCTGTATGAGGATTACATCAAAAAACAGCAGGGTAAATAAATTTAGAAAATAAGACAGTCTATCCGGAAAGCCGGTGCAGAAAAATTCAGGTAAAAGCTGTGCCGGCGGAGGACTGCTTCGAAATAGTTCAGGAGGAAGAATAACAATGTACAGTGAAAAAGTAATGGATCATTTCCAGCATCCGAGAAATGTAGGAGAAATTGAGAACGCAAGCGGTGTAGGTACCGTTGGAAACGCAAAATGCGGCGATATCATGAGAATGTATCTTGACATCGACGACAACGGCGTGATCCAGGACTGCAAATTCAAAACCTTCGGCTGCGGCGCTGCTGTTGCAACCAGCAGTATGGCAACCGAGCTCGTAAAAGGCAAAACGATCCAGGAAGCTCTGGAAGTAACCAACAAAGCCGTTATGGAAGCACTCGACGGACTTCCGCCGGTAAAAGTTCACTGTTCTCTGCTTGCAGAGGAGGCAATTCACGCTGCACTCTGGGATTACGCAGAGAAACACAACATCAAGATCGAAGGTCTTGCAAAACCGAAGTCTGATATCAGCGAGGGCGAGGAAGAGGAAGAATACTAAGTATGGGAAAAAAGAAAGTAGTCGTTGGAATGTCCGGCGGCGTAGATTCCTCGGTGGCAGCGTATCTCCTGAAAAAAGCGGGATACGATGTCATCGGGGTGACCATGCAGATCTGGCAGGATGAGGCCGAGACAGTCCAGGAGGAAAACGGGGGCTGTTGCGGCCTTTCTGCTGTTGATGATGCAAGGCGCGTGGCACAGGTACTGGACATTCCCTATTATGTCATGAACTTCAAAAAAGAGTTCCGTGAGAATGTCATGGACTATTTCACGAACGAATATCTCTGCGGCAGAACGCCGAACCCGTGCATTGCCTGCAACCGCTATGTGAAATGGGAGGCACTGCTGCAGCGGAGCCTTTCGATCGGAGCAGATTATATTGCAACGGGCCACTACGCGCGCATCGAGCAGCTTGCCAATGGACGATATGCGATTGCAAATTCGGTGACGGCAGCGAAGGATCAGACGTACGCACTGTATAATCTGACCCAGGAGCAGCTCTCTCACACGCTGATGCCGGTCGGAGACTACACGAAAGACCAGATTCGTGCGATCGCAGCCGAAATCGGTCTTCCGGTGGCAAAAAAGAAAGATTCCCAGGAAATCTGCTTCGTGCCGGATCAGGACTATGCTTCCTTTATCCAGAATGAGACGGGAATCGTGGCGCCGAAGGGCAATTTCGTCAATACGAAGGGCGAAATTCTCGGTACCCACGAGGGAATCACGCATTACACCGTAGGACAGCGCCGCGGACTCGGCCTTCCGATGGGACACCGCGTGTTCGTGCTGGAAATCCGTCCGGAGACGAACGAGGTTGTGGTCGGCGAAAATGAAGAAGTTTTCGCCAAAGTGGTAAAAGCGAACAAAGTAAACTATATGGCAATTCCGCCGCTGGAACTCGGAGAAGAACTCTCCTGTACCGCAAAAATCCGGTATGGACACAAAGGTTCTCCGTGTGTGATCAAGCGGACCGGCGAGGATGAGATTACATGCACCTTCCCGGACGGCGTACGCGCACCGACACCGGGACAGGCTGTTGTCTTTTACGTGGACGGCTGCGTCGGCGGAGGCGGAACTATTACGGAGGCCGAAAGATGAAAATAGCGGACTGTCACATGCACAGTTTTTTCTCGAGCGACAGCGAAGCGCCGACCGAGGAGATGGTGAAACGGGCCGTGGAGCTCGGACTTCCTGCAATCTGTCTGACAGATCATTATGATATGGATTACAGCACCGGCGAGTTCCAGCTTGATACTTTTGTCTACGCGGCAAAAATCAAGGAACTGCAGGAAAAATACCGCGACAGAATAGACATCCGTTTCGGCGTGGAACTGGGACTGCAGCTCCATCTGAAAGAGCGGATGGAAGAGTATGTCAATGCATGGCCGTTCGACTATGTGATCGGCTCCATGCATGTGATCGACGGAAAAGATCCTTACTATGAGGACGCCTTCCCGGGCTGGACATCCGAAGAGCTGTACCGGGCGTATTTCCAGGCGACAGCGGAAAATATCCGTTCGTTCCATCATTTCCAGACGCTCGGCCATTTGGACTATGTGGTGCGCTACGGCAAAGAGAAGGGAAAAGATTACAGTTACCGCGCGTTTGCGGATGAGATTGACGCCATTTTAAAAGAACTGATCCGGTACGATATCGCACTGGAAATCAATACCGGCGGCTACAAGGCCGGCCTTGGCGTGCCGAATCCGACGCCGGATGTCATCAAACGATACCGTGAACTGGGCGGAGAGAAGATTACCTTCGGTGCGGACGCACATAAGCCGGAGCATATTGCATTTCACTTTGCGGATGCCGCTGCTATCGCACGAGACGCCGGATTCCGGTACTACGTGCGATTTAAAGAGAGAAAACCGGAATATATTCCCATCCCATAGAAAAAGAGCCCAAAAAGCCAGAAAAAAGCCCCAGAGGAGCTGAATTCTGGCTTTTTTTGCAGTGGACGGATATTCGAAAATTTTGTAGAAATGCAGACAGTGACGCCGCTTCGCCGAAAATTTTAGAAAGAATTTCGTATTTTCTTCAAAATAGAACTTGAATTTTCCGACGAAATTAGGTATTATACAGATAAGGTTGATGTTTCTTTAACAAAGTACAGAGACTCAAAATTAAAATTCACTTTTTAGGAGGAATTGAAAATCATGGCAGTAAAAGTAGCAATCAATGGTTTTGGCCGTATCGGACGTCTTGCATTCAGACAGATGTTTGGAGCAGAAGGTTATGAAGTAGTAGCAATCAACGACTTAACATCCCCGAAGATGTTAGCTCATCTGTTAAAATATGACTCTTCTCAGGGAAAATATGCTCTGGCTGATACCGTAACATCCGATGAAGATTCCATCACAGTAGATGGCAAAAACATCAAAATCTATGCTTTCCCGGATGCTAACAACTGCCCATGGGGAGAGCTTGGCGTAGACGTAGTTCTGGAGTGCTCCGGATTCTACACCTCCAAAGCAAAAGCTCAGGCACACATCAATGCAGGCGCTCGTAAAGTAGTTATCTCCGCTCCGGCTGGTAACGACCTTCCGACCATCGTTTACAATGTAAACCATGAGACCCTGACAGCAGAAGATACCATCATCTCCGCTGCATCCTGCACCACCAACTGCCTTGCACCTATGGCAAAAGCTCTGAACGAACTGGCTCCGATCAAATCAGGTATCATGGTTACTATCCATGCTTACACTGGAGATCAGATGACTCTGGACGGACCGCAGAGAAAAGGCGATCTGAGAAGATCCCGTGCAGCTGCAGTTAACA
>CAVBNJ010000106.1:0-8264 GCA_963596755.1 bacterium | reverse complement strand
TCGCCCGGCTTACTCTTTACGATAATCTCGCCGCCCATCAGACGCACAAGATTGTCGGTGATCGCCATACCGAGGCCGCTTCCGCCGTACTCTTTAGTGATGTGCTCACCCTCCTGCTCGAACGGTCGGAAAATACGGCTGATGAATTCGGATTTCATACCGATTCCGGTGTCGTGTACGCAGATCATCAGATCGGCTTTTCCGTCCTGCAGCATCATCTGGCGGAAGGTAACGGTGATTTCGCCTTCTTTCGTAAATTTTACAGAGTTGGACAGAAAGTTGATGATGACCTGACTGATGCGGAGTTCATCGCCTCTCACACAGTCAACGGTCATATCTTCAAATTTTACTTCGTAACGGATGCCGCGCGCCTCCAGCGTTTTGGCAAACATATCGTAGAGGTGCTCACCGAGTTTTTTCAGGCTGAATGCCTTGTATTCCAGCTCGACCTTACCGGCCTCGATACGCGACATATCGAGGATGTCGTTGATGAGGGAGAGCAGGTGGTCGGAGAGCTCACCGGCCTTCGTGAGATACTGCATCGCCGGATTCTCCGGATCAAGTTTTCCGCGCGCCAGTGCCAGCATACCCATGATACCGTTCATCGGCGTACGGATTTCGTGTGACATCTGGGAAAGGAAGGTCGTCTTGGAACGGCTCTCCTCCTGTGCAATAAGAAGTTCCCGCTCGTATTCCTGTTCTTTCTTGTAATGTGCGGTGATGTCCTGGAAGGAAAACAGATCGTATTTGTTGTTTCCGCAGCGAATGACGCGGATCTCGAAACGGCTGCCGTTTCTGTGCTCGAGCTCGATTGTCAGCGGTTCCCCGCCGTCCCAGGCAAGATAGTCGCTCCACATGCGGTTTGCCTTGCGGGGATCTTTTGCAACGGTGCGAAGACAGGTTACATCCTCCTGCAGCTTCTGCTCCGTCACACCGATGGTCTCCTCGAGATTTTCGGTCAGATAGACCGGCATTTTGTCTTCTGTGCGCAGAAGTAACCACGCTTCTCCCTCTTCTTTTCCGATTTCATCAAGGAAAACGCGCTCCCCACCGCCGAAAGACGGTCTCTTTTCTTTTTTCCTTTTTCTCTGCAGCCCGGTTCCGAGCAGCACAACTGCGGCAATTCCTTCCACACAGCCGACCGCAATCAGCGGCAGATTTCCGCCGAACACAGCCAGCAGATCTGTGATTTCCCTCATCATTTTTCTGTCCTTCCATTTTCCAAGCGATAAACTCTCTATTTTAAGTCATATAGTTTAATTATATTCCTAATGTCGAAATGTGTCTACTATAATTATGCACAGATGTTCCTCTATTTTATGACCATTTTTGCTCCCCCGCTTGACATCCGCCAGCTTTTCTTTCAAGATAATAGTATCTTATTTACTTCATATAGAAAGGAACCGCATATGAAACCAGAACTGATTGCTCTCGACATCGACGGCACACTGACCAACGATCAGAAACAGATTACCCCGGAAACGCTCGAAACTCTGCTGGAACTGCAGAAGAACGGCACGCGCCTCGTCCTCGCCTCTGCCCGCCCGACACCGGGGCTGTATGAGTTTGCAGAGCTGCTGCATTTTTCGGAAAACCATGGAATCCTGATGGCGTACAACGGCGGAAGGATTGTGGATGCTGCAGGCGGAACGACTCTTTTTGAAACACACATGGAACAGGAAACGGCACGGGAACTTCTCCGCTTTTTGGAGTCCCTTCCGGTCACGGTGATTCTCGACGATGGAAAGCAGTTTTATGTGACCGATCCGAACGGCTTTAAAGTCGAGTACGAGTGCCGCTGCAACCGCATGACCTGCACGCAGGTAGACAATCTCGCTGACTCCCTCGATTTTTCGCCGGTCAAGTTTCTGCTCTCTGTCGATCCTGACCGCCTTTTTGAGATTCAGAAGGAGATCGCTGCCCAGCTGCCTGAGGGACTGACGGTTGTCCGCACGGCGCCGTTTTATCTGGAAATTATTCCGACCAGCATCAACAAAGGCAAAGGGCTGACGGATCTCTGCCGGATGCTCGAAATTCCGCTCTCTTCCGCTGCTGCTTTCGGGGATTCCGAGAACGATATCCCAATGCTCCGCGCCGCAGGCTACGGGGTGGCGATGGGGAATGCAGAGGATGCCGTAAAAGCGGCGGCGGATTTTGTCACGATTTCCAACAATGAGGACGGTGTCGCGTATGCGCTGAAGAATTTTTAGCCGATTCGAATCGTATCAGAACGCATGAAAACCCGCTGCCGGATCTGCTTTCCCGGCGGCGGGTTTTCTTTATTTTTATTTCTCTATTTTTTCAGATAGCGGCGGATCGTCGCAATGACTTTTGCAATGTCGAGTGGTTTTGCAATATGCTCGTTCATGCCGGCTTCGCGGGACTCCTGAATATCCTCCACGAAAGCGTTTGCGGTCATGGCGATGATCGGGATTGTTTTGGCGTCCGGCCGCTCCATGGCGCGGATTTTTCTCGTCGCCTCATAGCCGTTCATGATCGGCATCATCACATCCATCAGAATGACATCGAACCGGCCCGGCGGGTTTTCGGCGAAGAGGTAGACGGCCTGCTGTCCGTTGATCGCGCGCGTCACCGTGGCTCCGGCGTCTTTTAAGAATGTCTCTGCGATTTCCATATTCAGCTCGTTGTCCTCAACCAGAAGGACTTCGACACCGGAAATGTCGCACGCATCTTCTTCGGTCTCCTCGCTCTGCACATCTTCTTTTTCCGCAATCACAAACGGCAGTTCAACCGTAAACGTGGAACCTTCGCCCTCTTTACTTTCGATCTGAATCGTTCCGTCCATCTTTTCAATCAGCTGTTTTACAATCGACATGCCAAGGCCGGTGCCCTCGTACGTGCTGTTGATGCCGGCGTGCTCGCGTGAGAACGGATCAAAGACACGTTTTAAAAATTCCTCGCTCATGCCGATACCGGTGTCGGAAATGATGACACGGTATACGACCTGATTCGATCCTGTTTTCCAGCTGTTGATGGCACAGGAAATGCTTCCGTTTTTCTTGTTGTATTTGATCGCGTTGCTTAAGATATTGATGAAAATCTGGCGCACGTGAAGCGGGCTGCCCCAGACGTACGGGTACGGAAAGCTTTCCGCAAAGGACTCGTAATCCAGCGTGATGCCGTATTCGACGGCACGCATTTTGATGATCGTGTGGATGTCGAGCGCAAGTTCTTTGATGTCAAATGCCTCATATGCCAGGTTGACCTCCGGGTCTTCGAGTTTGCTCAGCTGCAGGACATCGTTGATCAGGGAAAGCAGGTAATTGGCGGCTACTTTTGCTTTTTTGCGGTTCTGTGCGGTAAATTCCGGCTCGTCGGCGTGCTTTTCGTTGATCTCGATGAGACCTAAGATTCCGTTCATCGGAGTCCGGATGTCGTGGGACATGCGGGCGAGGAACGAGGTTTTCGCGGCGCTTGCGATCTGGGCCTGGGTCAGCGCTTCCTCGATTTTGTCGGCGGCTTTTTTCTGTTCATCGACATCCATGACGAGGCCGTAGCAGGTGATCGGGGAACCGTTGGCGCGGCGCATCACGTATCCGACGGCGCGCTGCCAGCGGATGGTACTGTCTTTGCGGCGGGCGCGGTAGGTTACGTCGTACGTTGTGTTTCCGGTGAGGTCTTTGACCACGGTCTGGTAGCTGTCCTCGACGTAGGTGCGGTCCTCCGGGACAATGCAGTTCATCCAGGATTCCCATACGTCCGGGAACTCGGCTGCGTCGTTATAGCCGTACAGTTTGCGCATGGCTTCGGAATATTTGATGCCGAGCATCGCATCGCCGGCGGCGCTGTAGGCGCAGACGTAGGAACCGGCTTTCAGCATCGCATGCACGGCATCCGAGGCGCGGGTCAGCTCCATGTTTGCTTCCGTGAGGAAGTCTCGTTCAACAGTCAGATCACGGTTGTCGCGGGTGAGGACGTCACGCTCCTCTGTCAGATCGCGGTTGCTCCGCGTCAGGACATCACGTTCTTCCGTCAGATCGCGGTTATTCCGCGTCAGGGCATCTCGCTCTTCCGTAAGGTCGCGGTTATCTTTTGTCAGCGCGTCTCGTTCCTCTGTCAGATCTCGGTTGTCTTTCGTCAGCGCATCTCGCTCCTCCGTCAGATCATGTTTATCTTTTGTCAGCGCATCTCGCTCTTCCGTCAGATCTCGGTTGTCTTTTGTCAGCGCATCCCGCTCTTCCGTCAGATCATGTTTGTCTTTCGTCAGCGCATCCCGTTCCTCCGTCAGATCGTGCTTGTCTTTCGTCAGCGCGTCCCGCTCCTCTGTCAGATCATGCTTATCTTTCGTCAGCGCATCCCGCTCCTCTGTTAAATCCAGTTTTTCGCGCGTCAGCACATCCCGCTGTAAAATCAGATTTTCATTATTCTGATGCACCGAGCTGTCTTTTCTTTTTTCCAGATCAGTGATGTCGTCGCAGATTACGTATGCGTGGACATGACCGTCGTCCTCCTGCCACAGGAAGTACGTCAGCCGCACATACTGGTCGAGATCTCCCCGGTAAAGGTTGGCTTCCAGCCGCTGCTTCCCGCACGCAAACGCATGCAGCAGCGCTCCCGCAGACAGCTCCCGGATATAAGAATCCCCCGCATACCGGCATTTCAGCTCATCCCCGAACGACCGCTGCACCAGTTCATTAAAAAAGCAGGGTGATTCCAACCCTAACGCCTTCGTAAAGTTGAAACCTCTCCTGCTGATAATATCTTCCGGCACCAACCCCGTCGTAACGTCGAACTCATACGTATACAGCGCGTCTTTTGTCAGTGCTTCGATTATTTTTTCTTGTTTCATTCTTTTTCCCCGCTGAATCTATTACATTGCATTTTCATTCTTATGCTTTATAGTATACCTCTTTCCGTATATCTTTGTCAATTTTACATTCAGCAGAAAAAATTTTATTTTCAAGTGATTTCTCAACCGAAAATCCGAAGTCATTCCTACAGCTGCTCGAGCAGGCCTTTGATGCCTTCCTCCTCGTAAATGTCCTTATAGTAAGTAACTTCCTCCTGGATAATCTGGTCAATCACACGCATGCCGAGCAGCTCCACCGGCGCTTTGTCGTCGGTCATCAGATAATCGCCGCCCTCATACACAACGATGTCATCCGCCACCTGCTGCATCAGATTCTGAAGGTTCTGATCGGAAAGCTGCGCCGTGTTGGCTTTCAGTGTGTCGATCATTTTGCTGTTGTCGGATGCAAACAGCTCGCGGTTCGTGGAACCTTTGACATCAGCGGTATAAACCTCGCTGAACACGGAGGCAATCGTATCGGAAAGATACTGGTTAATGTTTCCCTCGCCGCTGCCGCGCATGTTCATATTGACAACCATCACGCCGTTGTCAGTCAGGTGCTCTTTTACCATCGTGAAGAACTCCACGGATGACATCTGGAACGGGATCGTGATGTCCTGGTAGGCGTCGACCATGATCACATCGTATTTCTGGTCGACTGCCTGCAGATACGCTCTTCCGTCGTACGTCGTCACTTTTACGTCGTCCGGCAGAGAGAAATATTTGCGGGAGAGATCTGTGATTTTCTCATCGATCTCGACTCCCTCGATCTGCATATCGCCGAAATATTTCTTACACTGCGTCGCATACGTGCCGGTTCCCATACCGAGGATCAGCACATTGAGGTCCTCCTGCGCTTTGTCCGGCACCATCAGCGGCGCCGCCATCGCGTAATCGTAATACAGGCCGGTGAGTCCGCCCTCTTTCATATAGACGGACTGCACACCGAAGAGAACGTTCGTGGAGAGCACCACGCGGCTGTCGTTCTCAGACACCTGCAGATAGTTGTAAATCGACTCGCCTTCGTATGTCAGATCCTTCTGCCAGAATGCAAACGAATCTGAATAGCCGAGGCCGCAGCACAGAAGAAAAATCACCGCGGATACGATCATTTTCTTTTTGCCGGTGTGCGTTCCCAGAAAGTAAACGGCACACAGTGCGATCAGGATTCCCGCGAAAATCAGAAATGTGATGGATGTTCCCACCGCCGGGATGCTGACAAAGGTCGGCACGAAGGTTCCGATGATGCTTCCGATGGTGTTGAATGCGCCGAGCGTTCCCACCACTCTTCCGCTGTCCTCCAGACTGTCCACGGAATATTTCGCCAGGGACGGGGTGACCGTTCCGAGCAGGAACAGCGGGAAGACGAAGATGACCATACATGCCGCAAATGCCGCGATGATCAGGAAATTGCTGCTGACGGTAAAGATCAGCAGGGCGGAGATGCCGAGCACGATATATTTTCCCACGACCGGAATCAGTGCAATCCAGACAGCGGCGATCAGAATCCGCCCGTAAAGTTTTCCCGGATCCGGCGACTTGTCTGCGCTCTTTCCTCCGTAAATGTTGCCGAGCGCCATCGCAATCATGATCGTTCCGATGATGATCGTCCACACGATCTGCGATGAGCTGAAATACGGCGCCAGCAGACGGCTCGCCCCGAGCTCAACGGCCATCACAGACATGCCGGAGAAGAACTCGGTCAGATACAGGAACAGTTTGTTTTTTAAGATATTTTCTTTCACTTGTTTTGCTGTTGCTCCTTCCTCCATTTTTTTGCTCTGTTTTAAATTTTAAAGACCGCGTGGAAGAAACGCAAGTATTTTCTGCGTTCCGCGCGGTCTTTCTGTGGTATACTATGCATAACTTACTTTTTAAACCAGAAAGGGGACCGAAACATCCATGGAATACACGATCAAAGACGTATGTCAGAAACTGGACCTGACGGTGCATACCGTGCGCCACTACTGTGACATGGGGCTTGTCCCCAATCTGCGGCATGATAAAAACGGCAACCGCATTTTCGACGACGAATCCGTCAACTGGCTGCAGGGCGCGAAATTTCTGCGCGCCAGCGGCCTCTCGATTCCGGAAATCCGCCATTACTTCACCCTCTGCCAGGAGGGAATCTCCTCCCTCCCGCAGCGGCGCGATATTCTTCTGCAGCTTCTCTCCCGCTCCCGGCAGGAGCTCGCCGCCATGCAGGCGCGCGTGGACTGCCTCGCCGAGCGTGTCGCACACTGCCAGAATGTCATCGACTCCAACGGCGACGACGATTCCAACCCGATGAACTGGTAAGCCTAGTTCGTGATGCCAAGGCTCTCGTTTACGCCGAGCGTCTCGTCCTGAATCATATCAAACATGCACTGTGCAATTCCGGCGCGCGCGATATCTTTGTGTGCCGGCTGCTCGCCCTCTTTTGTCAGGAAATATTTTGTATTATCCCCGTTCTTGATGCCCGGGCAGCGAAGCAGTGTGGTAACGGCTTTGCTTGCCGCGATGGTATCTGCCGCCTCGATGTATTCCGGGCGCTGTTTTGCAAGCATATTCAGCATCACGCCGCGCACACCGGTAATCTCATGATGAATTCCCATTCCGGTAATCCAGATGATTCTCGTAACAGAAGTCTCATCGAGCGCTTTGACAATGTTCTTCGCCATCGTCAGCACATCGCCCTCCAGAGAACAGAGCACAACGTCCTGTCCGTCCATCGCACGTTTTACATCCTCATATTTCAGCGCATCCCCCTGGATCACCGTCACATTCGAAAGATCCAGATCCCCAAACTTCGCCGGATTCCGCACAAACACGGAAGTCTCCAGAGATGCTTCGCTTTTCATCTTCTTCGTAATATATGTTCCCGTATGACCGGCCGCTCCAAAAATCACAACTTTTTTCATTTTCTATATTTCCTTTCTCTTTTTGCTCCCTCTACCATATTCCCCTCGGGTGACCCGAGGGCAAGGGGTAAGAGTGGATTTTATAGAAAATTTAGTATTCCAGATATGCCCCTTTCATCGGGCTTGCTGCGTGGAGGCTGAAGAGTCGGAGGACTCCTTTTTTGTATTTCGGTTCGCGCGGTTTCCAGTTTTTGCGGCGTTCTTTTAAGACTGCGTCGATTTCTTCCATGGATTTTCGCTCACCGGCGATGCCGATGATGTTGAGTTTCCGTTCTTTGACATCAATCTCGATCAGGTCGCCCTCCTCGACGAGTGCGATCGGGCCGCCGTCTACGGCTTCGGGGCTGCAGTGGCCGATGACCGGACCGGTGGAGGCGCCGGAGAAACGGCCGTCGGTGATGAGGGCGATGCTCTTTCCGAGTTCTTTGTCACTGCTGATCGCCTCGGAAGTGTAGAACATCTCCGGCATGCCGCTGCCTTTCGGGCCTTCGTAGCGGATAAAGACGGCATCGCCTTTCTGTACTTTGTGTTTCAGCACGGCATCGAGGCACTCC
>CAVBNJ010000105.1:0-8395 GCA_963596755.1 bacterium | reverse complement strand
GTCCAGCACTCTGCCCTGCATCACTTTTGCATACTGGGCAACCGCCTGCACCATCTGTTCCCGCATCGGCATCTCCGGCACAAGATGGCGCTCCAGCATCTGTCCGGTCAGAAGGCCGGAAAAGCACGGCATCCGCTGAAAAAAGTAGCGCGGTGAGTTCGATTCGATAAAATGCTGAATCAGTGTTTCCGTGTAGCCAAGCTGTGTCTGCACCGTGTCGAGCCGCTCAAATAACAGATCAGACTGCCGCAGATACTGCTCGAACATTTCCCGCATCATCCGAAGCGTCTCTTCCGCCCGGAACAGGATCGCATTCTGGTAATCCGCGCTGAACACAAGCGCACAATGCTCTGTCAGAATCAGATACGGAAAGAGCCGGAACTCATTCAGCCGTGCCGCCACGTTGTCGTAATAATACCACGCACGGTAGTCACAGCCGCAGGCACAGATCGGAAGAATTTTCTGCAGACAGCTTAAGTTGTAGTTTTTCCGCATCGAAATCAGCTTCTCGTTGTTGTTCATGCAGAACAGATGGCGGATCGTAAGACCCGGATTCTGTTCTCCGAGTGCCTGCAGCAGCTCCATCGCAAAATCAAAGTCCGGCTGGACCAGGACGGAAATTTCTCCGTTTTCTTTTACAGCTTCGCCGGAAAACAGCTGTAAAATCGCATGCCGCACATGCGCTGCGCCCTGAAAGGGAATCGCTCCGCTACCCCCCCGTTCAGTTCGAGTTTCGCATGCTCCATTTCAGCGAAGATATACTCTTTTCTTCCCTCACGGCGGCTGAACTTCTCGATCAGCTCACCGACCGACTTCCGCCGGTAATACACTTCGGCTCCCATCTGTGCGATATAAAACGCATCCATAAAATCCGTTTTTTCCTGCGGCGTGAGCTGCATAAACTGCGCCATCTTCCGCACAACATCCTCCCCGGACGGATTTCTCTTTCCGTTGATGATTTTATACATGGAGGAACGGTCGAGTCCGCAGAACTGCGAAAGCGGGTAGACCCCCACATCCTTCATAGTAATATATTCTGATAACAGATCTGAAAAAACTGACATAGCGCCTCCTGTGTATTTGTATTTTTGCGTCGATTTTCCTTCAAGATACTTCAAATTCTATCATATTCAAAGAAACTTTGCAATTCATCCGTTGCGCTTTGCATACATTTTACCTGCCGGCAATCAAAATTGGCAGCACAAAAACCGGCGGAATTTTCCGCCGGTTCTGCTTCTTACCACATACGCTTATTTTTATTTCTTATTCTTTGATACCGAATACTGTCAGCGCCTGGCGCGGTGCGATGCCGAGGCCGCCGACGCTGATCAGAGTGTCCTCTGCTTCCAGCAGAAGATTCTTCTCGCGGAATCTTACGATCATGCGGCCGCCGCTTAAGCCGTCCATGCGGCGCAGTTCCATTTCCAGGCTGTCAATCGTACGCCATGCGGCCGATCCTGCATAAATATGGCCGTCTGCTTCGCTGTAGGCAAAATCCTGGCGCATCGAGAGAACGAACTCTTTTTCTTTGCCGCCCTCGGTTACTTTCCAGTACATCTTATCGCCGCCGAAGGAGAAACGCATCTCCTGAATCGGGCTGGTTTCCAGATTGAACAGGCCGCTTCCGCCGATCAGAATCTCTGCGGAATCCGGCAGACGGTTATTCATCACCGGAACGGATACATAAACATTTTTGCTTACGTTTGCTTCCATGAACGGATTCCGTGTTCCTCTGCGTGGCTGCAGTGCCAGATGTGCGGTACGCTCTTTTACTTCATCTGCCAGCGGTGACTCCGGCAGGACACCTGCCTCTTTCTGTACGAATGGGATCAGCTCTTCCTGCAGGGCGCTCAGTTCTTCCTGCGTCTGCTCTGTCGCTGTTGTCAGAATCACAATCAGATCGAGATCCGGGAATACGACACCGAACTGACCGTATGCGCCGTCCGCGCGGAAAGACCCCGGGTAGCGGCACATCCAGCACTGATAACCGTAGCCCTGCGCCCAGTCTTTGACGTGGCCGTCGGAATCGCCGGCTGTCTCAATCTGTTTCCGGCAGGCGCGCTCGAACCATTCTTTCCGAAGAAGCTGTTTTCCTTCCCACTCGCCCTGGCGTAACAGAAAGTACGTGAATTTTGCCATATCCTCTGTCACCATCTTCATACCGCCTCCGCCGAGCTCCGTTCCGTCGCCCAGAAGTGCACAGGTCAGAGAAGTGATGCCGAGCGGCTCCAAAAGGCGCGGTTTCAGAAATTCCGTGACGTTCTGTCCCGTCTTTTTCCGCAGAATGGCTGCCAGAAGATTCGTTCCGGCTGTGTTGTATTTGTAGAAGGTTCCCGGCTCATGCGGCACCGGGTGATTCATAAAAGTCGAAATCCACACTTCGGAATTATCCGTGATCTCCGTCTCATGGCCGCAGCTCATGGTCAGCAGATGATGGAGTGTGATCTTTTTCAGATTTTCGGATGGATGCTCCGGCACCTGATCTGGAAAAATATCGACGATTTTTTCATCGAGTGACAATCTTCCCTCCTGCTCTGCAAATCCGATCGCGGTTGCCGTCAGCGATTTGCTGAATGAGTACAGCGGATGACGAAACTTTTCATCGTACGGCTTCCACCATCCCTTTGCCGCGCACTTTCCGTGGCGGATCACCATAAAGCTGTGCAGCTCGATCTGGCTTTCTTCGATCCGGTCGAGAAAATTCAAAATCCCCTTGGAACCAATTCCTACGGATTCCGGTGTCACATCTTTAAAGTATCCCATTTTGCTTTTTCTCCTTTCCTGCAGGCTTATGCCTCGATTTCATAAAATTCTGCCGAAAGATCTCCCTTCCAGCTGATGCGGTCGTACGGGGTATCCGGATAAACAACCGTGGAAATTGCATCCACGCCGTCCTCGGCGAACAGTTCCAGAATCGAAACGTCAAAGACAAGTTCCAGGTTCCATGCGCCGTCTTTCTTTCTCGCCGCTCTGCTGACGGAATATTTCTCGGTCATGAAGTGCTCACTGAACTCTTTATAGCCCGCCATCGTACGATCTACGGTGATTTCCGTGTCGGTCACATAGATTTTCAGTTTCTGTCCTACCGAGTTTTTCAGAGAAATTTTTGCATCGCCCTTTCCAGAAATCTTCAGGCCGAAGGTCTCGGTGCGGATCGTTGTATGATTCTCGATCGGATAGCTGCTGTGACGGAATTTTTCCAGTCCGACCGGCGAAGCCACGAGGGTCAGATCGCCGTCTACTTTCGTCAGAGACAGTTTTCTTGCCAGCGTTGCCTGGCCGCAGTAATCACCCGTCGGTGTCTGCGCTGCATACTGCCAGTTCATGCCCCATCCCATCATCAGAACGTCTTTTGCATTCTGGAAGGTAACAGCCGCATAGTTGTCGAAGCCCTCGTCCAGCCATCTCGGCTCGTCGGACGGATAGGTGCAGAGGAATTTCTCGCCGTCGAAATCGCCCAGGAAATACTGCATCTTGCAGTGGTCATCCTCGGATGCCTTTGTCATGCTGACAACGAGTACCCACACGTTTTTGCCTTCGTACTCGATCGGGAACAGATCCGGGCACTCCCATACGCCTTTGACATGGTTTCCTTCCGGTCCGAACTCACCGGTTTTCTCCCAGTTTTTCATATCCTGCGATGCGTAGAAGAAAACACGGTCCTGTGCTGCAAGGACAACGCCCCAGCATCTTCTGATCGGATTCCAGAATGCTTTCGGATCACGGAAATCGGAAATTCCCGGGTTTTTGATGACCGGATTCAGATACGATTTTTCAAAGTGCTGGCCTTTGTCACGGCTGTACGCGATGCTCTGCTGCTCGAGGCCGTCCGGGTGATGACTCGTATAAATGGCGATGATCGGCGGATTTTCATTTGTGCCGTATTCCGAAGAATTCTGGATATCATACACAGCGCTTCCCGAGAAAATAAGTCCCAGCTCATCCGGATACAGCGCAATCGGCTGATGCTCCCAGTGGATCAGATCGCGGGATGTCGCATGACCCCAGTGCATCGGTCCCCAGTTTGTTGCGTACGGATACTTCTGGTAAAAGAAATGGTATACGCCGTCCACATAAACCATGCCGTTTGGATCGTTCATCCAGCCTGTCTCCGGTGAAAAGTGAATTTTCGGTCTGTAGTCTCTCTGTTTCGTCATTTGCTTTAACCCTCCAAATTATCCCAATATAGTACAAGTGCCTGCAAAACCACTCATATCGGTTTTGCAGACACCAGTCGTTTTCTTTATTTTACTTCAATTTTACGAATTTTGCATCCCTTATTTTTTGATGGTGTACATCTTCACCTCGAGATCTCCGTCTGTGCAAACCGTCTGATACGGTGCATCCGGGTATACGCATACAGAAGCTGTCTCCAGACCGCCGTCTGCATAGATCTCAAGATAAGAAACATCAAAGATAATCTCCATTTTGACGTTTCCGCGCATGTAACGCTTCGTTGTGGATACGAGCAGATCCTCTTTCTTGAAGAGTGTCGGATCTGCATAATCGAAGTAACTGAGGTCACCGCTCTTGGAACGGTCTACGGTGATGCTGTCCACCGTCACTTCGATGACAACTTCCTCGCCTTTGCTGTTTTTCAGTGTAACTCTTCCGAAGTTACCCTCTACCAGAAGTCCGAAGCTCTCAGTCAGAAGCGGTTTCTGGTTTCCGATCGGGAATGCACCCGCACGGTACTCCTCAATGCCGAACGGATGTGTTTTCAGGCGATAGCCCTCTTCCGTCTCGCAGAGGAAAAATTCTCTCGGCAGTGTCATCAGGCCGGAATACTCGCCGGTCGGAACGAAGTTTGCATAGAGCGGGTTTACGCCCCATCCAAGATAAACCGGGCGGTCATAATTTCCATAAGTAACGCCCGCATAGTTGTCAAATCCAAAATCTACCCACAGCGGCTCGTCTGTGATCTCAGTGCACTGGAACGTATCTCCATCGAAATCGCCGACAAAATACTGCATATTGGCACGTCCCTCGGTTCCCGGATGCATCATGCTGACTACCAGGATCCATTTGAAGCCGTCGAATTCATTTCCTGCTTTCACGCGGATCAGGTCGGTGCACTCCCATACGGTCGGCACTTTATTGACGCCGACACCGAACTCACCGGTTTTCTTCCAGTTTTTCAGATCCGGGGAAGCATAGAACTCTGCGTGGTCACCTGCTGCCAGAACGAGGCTCCAGCAGTCTTTTTTGTCATTCCAGAAAACGCGCGGATCGCGGAAATCCGGTACGCCCGGGTTTTTGATAACCGGGTTGCCGTAGTATTTTTCAAAATGTTTTCCCTGATCCAGGCTGTATGCGATGCACTGCTGCTCCACGCCCGTTTCCATATTGTGCGCGGTGTAGACAGCTACCATCGGTTTCTCACCGTGTTTTGCAAATCCACTGGTGTTGTTTTCGTCATATGCCATACTTCCGGAGTACATGGTTCCAATTTCATCCGGGTACAGTGCGATCGGCAGATGCTCCCAGTGAATCAGGTCTTTCGATACTGCGTGGCCCCAGTGCATCGGTCCCCAGATTACATCATTCGGGTTATGCTGATAATACAGATGCCATACGCCATCGATGTAAATCAGTCCATTCGGGTCATTGTTCCAGTTTTTCTCCGGTGTAAAGTGAATATTCGGTCTAAAATCTCTCTTTCCCTGTTTGCTCATGTTATCCCTCTTTTCCAGTTCATTTCTGCTCTATTTTATCTGTTTCCCATATGAACTTCAACAGAAAAACCTTCTTTTTAAATATGGCCATGTTATATGCGATACAACATGGCCACATTCAGAATTTCTTTAATTATAGATCTTTTGCTTTACCGTTCGCTGCGTAATTGCTTTCGTCCGGTTATTTAGTTTGCCTCAGAAGATGCTCTGTCTACTGCGCCCTGGTAAATCTCAACAAGTTCGTTTACACCAGCTGCATCCAGTTCAGATTTGTAGGACTCCCAGCTTGCATCATCAACGCCGCCTGTTACCCAGGTAGTGATGTAACGGTCAACGATATCGGAGATGGTCGGCTGAATCTGTGCCAGACGCTGAATCTCTTCCTGAGTCATCATAACACGCGGAATGGTGTCATACTCTTCCATGATATCATCTTTACCGTTTTCTTTCTGCATTTCAAGAAGCTGTACTGCATCATAAGTGTATCCGCAAACGGTATCATAGTACTCGTTCTGAACGATCATAGATCCACGGCAGGTTGTAGAGTTTACACGAGCCTCACCAAAGCTGGTGTAGTTCTCATTCAGAGGTTTGTAGTTTCCATCTTCATCAAGTGGTGTACGAAGAACGCCGTCCTCGTCTTTCTCATAGTTGTATCCGATTGCTCCCCAGTTAGATGTAACAGAGATTTCCGGATCGCCTACGATATAGTCTACAAATCTTGCAACAACGTGCGGGAATTTGCAGGTAGTTGTGATTGCTGTGTCAGAAGAATCCTGCAGCTCAGAGTAGTTGCACTCGAAACCGGTCATGCCGTCTTCGCCCTGAAGTCTTGGAACTGCTACATACTCATCATGTACTTCCTGATCTGTGATCTCCTGATCACCCCAAACACCGAAGGAACCAATCTTTGCAACATTTTCTTTGATCAGAGAAGATTTGAAGGACATACTCTCATCTGCTTCGAAGGAACCATTCCAGATCAGGCCTTCCTCATACAGCATGTTGAAGAACTCTGCTGTTTTCTTGAATGCTTCATCTGTTGCGGTGAAGGTAACTTTTCCATCGATCAGTCTTAAGTGGTCAGCGTATGAGTTTCCTCCGCAGTAGGAGTCAGCGCATCCGAATGCACCTGTGAAACGATAGAACAGGTTGTAGGAACCGAAGGTATCGGTTGCGCCGAACCAGGTTGCCATTGGGATTTCATCGTCTTCGCCGTTGCCGTTCAGGTCGCCGCCGTCACGGAATGCTTTCAGGCAGTCTACCCATTCATCTACGGTTGTCGGCACGTCTTTGCCAACTTTATCCAGCCATGTTTTGTTGATTACGAATGGTCCAGGTGTTAATACAAGACCTTTCATCTCCTCTACGTACGGGAATCCATATTTGTGGCCGTCCGGAGCGGTGATCTCAAGCTGATACTGCTCGTTGTCATCGAGGAATGCTTTCAGGTTCGGCATGTACTCTTCGATCAGATTCTCAGTCGGAAGGAATACATCCTGGTCTGCGTACTGAACTACAGTGTTGCCGGATTTACCATCGCCGAAGTTCCAGAATACATCCGGAAGATCCTGTCCTGAAGAAAGCATCAGGTTGATTTTCTCTGTTGCGCTCTCCTGCGGGATTGGCTGCCAGTCAAACTCAACACCAGTGTCCTCGAACCATTTCTGGCACATAGCCAGATCGCCTACTTCTACGGTTCTGTCTGCGGAGTTTACGATCAGAGCGGAAATTTTTCCATATTTCTCTTCAAATTTCTCCGGGTCTTTGATGATCGGAAGGGTTCCATCGAGCTGGATGATTCCCTCGTCAACTGCTTCCTGCTCCTCTGCTGTGAGGCCTGTGTCACCTGCTTCTGTGCCAGATGCAGAAGTGGTGTCTCCTCCTGTGCTTCCTGTGCTGGAGCTGCTTGAGCTGCCGCTGCTGCTTCCGCAGCCTGCGAGCATGCTGGTTACCATAAGGCTTGCCAGTAATACGGATACGATTTTTTTCTTCATGTTTTTCCTCCTTTATTTTGCTGCCTTTCGGCAGTGAAATACGTTAGTAAATTTGTGTTTCTACTATAATAATAGATGCTCTGTTAAATACTTTGTTCTGCATCAGCCTTTGACTGCACCGATCGTAACACCTTTTGCGAAGTATTTCTGCAGGAAAGGATATACGCACAGCAGTGGGAATGCGGAAACAACTACAACACAGTATTTTAACTGCTCAGCCAGTTTCTGTTTCGTTACCATCTCAGAAGCACTGCTTCCCATCTGGTTGGACTGGTTCATCAGTACCAGGTTTCGAAGAATTACCTGAAGAGGCATCTTGCTGTCATCCTGCAGGAACATCAGAGCGTTGAAGAACTGGTTCCACATTGCTGTTGCATAGAACAGACACATAACTGCGATAATGGTTTTGGACAGCGGAATCGCAATCTTGAAGAAGAATTTGAAATCGCTGCAGCCATCGATTTTTGCTGCTTCGAGAAGCTCGATCGGAAGACCGCTTTCAAAGAAGGAACGGCATACGATCAGGTTGTAAGCGGATACTGCTACCGGAAGTACCATAGCCCATGTTGTGTTGTAGATGTGCAGCTGCTGGATGGTTAAGTACATTGGAATCATACCGCCGCTGAAGAACATCGTGAAGGTGAACAGGAACATGATTGGTTTTCTTCCTACCAGATCATATCTGGAAAGTGCATATCCTGCCGGAATTGTACAGAACAGGGA
>CAVBNJ010000104.1:5504-8463 GCA_963596755.1 bacterium | reverse complement strand
GCTGTAGAGGGCACAGTCAATCTGCTGCGGGCTGATAAAGTGAATGTGGGTATCGATGCCGCCTGCGGTGACGATCATGCCCTCGCCTGCCAGCGCCTCCGTCGATGCGCCCACGGTCATACCAGGTGTTACGCCGTCCATGACGTCCGGGTTTCCGGCTTTTCCGATGCCGGCGATTTTTCCGTCTTTGATTCCGATATCTGCTTTTACAATGCCTGTGGCATCGACGATCAGAGCGTTTGTGATGACAAGATCAAGGTCGCCGTCTCTGCTGCAGGTCTTGACGGACTGGCCCATACCGTCACGGATGGATTTGCCGCCGCCGAATTTTACTTCATCGCCGTAGGTGGTATAGTCTTTTTCAACCTCGATCACAAGGCTGGTGTCGGCAAGGCGGACCTTGTCGCCGACGGTCGGACCGTACATGGCTGCATATTTACTTCCGGAAATTTTTACACTCATTTTGCTGTCCCTCCTTACAGAAATCCTTTTAACTTCGCGTTTTCCAGTGATGCGGCTTTTGTATCATCGGTGGCCTGTGCGCGGGTCAGATCGTTGAGGCCGAAAACGCGCTTTCTGCCGCCCATCTCGGTGAGCTGAACCTCTTTTTCCTCGCCCGGCTCAAAACGGACCGAAGTTCCGGAAGGGATATCGAGGTGATAGCCGTATGCCTTTTCACGGTCAAAGATAAGGCATCGGTTGACCTCAAAGAAATGAAAATGGGAGCCGACCTGAACGGGACGGTCGCCCTTGTTTGCTACCATGACAGTGACTGTCTTTTTGCCTTCATTTAATGTGATCTCGCGATCGGAAGCCATGATTTCACCGATTTTCATATGATGTCTCCTCCTTACTGAATCGGATTATGTACAGTTACCAGTTTGGTTCCATCCGGGAATGTTGCCTCGACCTGAACCTCGCCGATCATATCGGCAACGCCGTCCATCACATCATCCCGGGTCAGAATCTTGGTGCCGAGCTGCATCAGTTCTACAACCGTCTTTCCATCCCTTGCCAGTTCGAGAAGTTCTGAACTGATATAGGCGAGCGCTTCCGGGTAATTTAGTTTCAGACCGCGCGCTCTTCGCTCTTTGGCAAGATTGCCGGCCATGTGAAGCATTAATTTTTCCTGTTCCTTGGGATTAAGTCTCATGGTTTTCCTCCTTTTGCATAGAAAAAAAGAGCAGACAGAGGGGAGAAGATACTTCTTCAGACTCCTTTGTCTGCTCTTTTTGTTTTTATACCACGCATTATAACGGGTGATTTTTATTTGGTCAAGAACTTTTTGCTATTTTTTTGATTGCTTTTTTCATGTATAGCAGAGGAAAAAACATAGAAAGCAAAGAAAAGAGGGGAAAATGCAGAAGAAAAGAAAGAAATTTCTTCGAAATAAACAGTATACAACAGTTGACAACAGCGACTGACTGTTATATACTGTTTATCGTAAAGGAGAGAAAGAAACAATATGCATATTATTTTGAATCATTCCTCCATGGTGCCGATTTACGAGCAGCTCATGGAGCAGATCAAATCAGAAATTCTCAATACCACATTACAAGAAGGGGAGGCACTTCCGTCCGTCCGTTCTCTGGCAGGAGAGCTTCGGATCAGTGCCCTGACCGTCAAAAAGGCGTACGATAAGCTGGAGGAGGAAGGATTTGTTACAACAATTCACGGAAAAGGAACGTATGTAACGGCTTCCGACAAACAGCTCGCCCGGGAAGCAAGGCAGAAAGAAGCGGAGGCGGACTTTGAAAAAGCCATCGACCGAGCTCTTGCGATGGGAATGAGCCGGGAGGATATTCAGGAGACGGTAACCCTTCTTCTGGATGAAAAATGTGGAATGTCTGATCAGTGACAGGAAAGGGAGACATAGACATGATAAAAATGCAGAATGTCAGAAAAACATATCCGGGGTTTGACTTTGAGATTTCTCTGGAAATCCCGGAGGGAAGAATTACCGGACTCATCGGAAAAAACGGAGCCGGAAAGAGCACAGCGATCCGCCTGATGCTCGGCCTTGTAAAAGCGGAGAGCGGAACGATCGAACTCTTTGGAAAACCGATCGCAGGGATCACGCCGCAGGACCGGCAGAAAATCGGTGTATCGCTGGCGGAGTCGGGCTTCAACGGGCAGTTTACGATCGTGGAGGTGAAAAAAATCCTGGCGAAAATGTATCCGGAATTTAAGGAAACCTGGTTTATGAGTGAGTGCCGGAAACTGCATCTTCCGGAAGGAAAACAGATCAAGGAATTTTCCAACGGCATGAAGGCAAAACTCCGTGTGCTCACCGCACTGTCACACAAAGCACAGCTTCTGATCCTCGACGAGCCGACCGCGGGACTCGACGTGGAAGCGCGGAACGAGATTCTCGATCTGCTGCGCGAATATGCGGCGGAAGATGAGAGCCGCACAATCCTGATTACTTCCCACATCGCCTCCGATCTCGAGCATCTCTGTGATGACATTTACCTGATCCATGGCGGAAAACAGCTTCTGCACGAGGAGACGGATGTGATTCTTGAGCAGTACGGCCTGATTAAGGCAGATGAGAAACAGTATGCAGCACTCGACAAGGAATATCTGCTCGGCTGCCGGAAAGAACCGTACGGCTATGCATGCTTTACGAACGACAGAAAATATTACGAAGAAAATGTTCCTGGCCTCGTGGTAGAGCGGGCCGGAATTGATGATGTAATTCTGATGATGACAGGAGGAGAAAGAAAATGAGTGGATTACTGGAGAAAGATATCTGTCTTCTGGTGAAAGGCCATCGCAATACGATGATCCTTTTCCTGATGATCTGTGTGTTCCTCGGCCTCAGCCAGACCGACACCTTTATTTTAGGCTATTTTCCGTTTCTGATGCTCGTTCTGCTGATCGGAACGTTTTCCTGCGATGAAACGGACAACGGACTGCCGTTCCTGTTCACACTCCCGATTGACCGGAAAATGTATAT
>CAVBNJ010000104.1:0-5068 GCA_963596755.1 bacterium | reverse complement strand
GCAGAAACTTGAAAAAAATGGTATTGTGTGGTATCCTCATAGCGTTGCTGATTAGAAAATAATGTAAGACACAAAAGAAGCAAGAGGAAAAGCATGAAGAAATTATTTGCACAGATTGTAAGATTCGGCATCGTAGGTTTTATCAGCTTCGGGATCGATTATGTGACTGGCCTTGTTGTTCTGAATCTGGTGATGGCGCTGACTTCCAGCTCCTATTTTGAAGCGGCATCGCTTGTCGGTTCCGTTGCCGGATTTACCGTGTCGGTCATTGCCAATTACATTTTAAGTTTCAAATTTGTTTTTGAGCGAAAAGAAAACATGGACAAAAAGGTCGAATTTATCACCTTCGTCGTCCTTTCCCTGATCGGAATGGTGCTCAACAGCTTCCTGATCTGGATTGTCGTAGGACCAATCTATGGCGGCAACACCGCATTGCAGCAGAATATCGGCCATAACCTGATCTACACGATTGCAAAAGTATTTGCAACAGCAGTCGTTATGGTATACAATTTTGTGACCAGAAAAATATTTCTGGAGAAAAAGTAATTTGAAAAAGAGTTTGAAAAAGGCAGCGGAGAAAAACGCTGCCTTTTTTGGAAGAAGAAAGGCTGGTGTATAAAAAATGAAGCTTTCCGTTTTACAGACCGTATTGTGCAGTTACCTGATCTGTATTAATATGATTACTATCATAATCTATGGAATCGACAAACGAAACGCGGTACACGGCAAATGGAGAATCCGCGTCTCCACCCTGCTCGGCCTTGCCGCCGTCGGCGGCTCACCGGGAGCCCTGCTGGCGATGCACCTGTTTCATCACAAAACAAGAAAAAAGAAATTTACCATCGGCATCCCGCTGATGCTGGTGGCGCAGATTGTGATTCTTTTCTTTCTTGCGAAAACAGGTCTGCTGATTTTTGAATAAAGAGCAACAGAATTTTAAAGGGGTTTTGAAAATGAGAGAAGAACAAACAAAAAAGCCGACAGAACGCCTGATTTTTCATGTAGATGTCAACAGTGCCTTTTTATCCTGGGAGTCGGCGCGGCGGATTAAAGAGGGTTTGCCGGATCTGCGGGATATCCCCGCGTGCATCGGCGGTGATCCCGCCAAGCGGACGGGAATCGTCGTGGCCAAGTCGATCCCGGCGAAAAAATGCGGTGTTCAGACTGGAGAACCTGTGGCCATGGCACTGCGGAAATGCCCGAACATGGTCATCGTCCCAAGCGATTTTGACCTTTACGTCAAGTGTTCCCGCGCCTTCAAGAAAATCTGTGCCTCCTACACCCCGGTCATGGAATCCTTTTCGATCGACGAGGTATTCCTCGATATGACAGGAACCTCCCTCCTGTACCCGGACCCGATCGCGGCAGCACATGAAATCAAAGACCGGATTTACGACGAGCTGGGATTTACGGTAAATGTTGGAATATCAACCAATAAACTCCTTGCCAAAATGGCGTCCGATTTCGAAAAACCGAACAAAGTGCACACCCTGTTTCCAGAAGAAATCCCTGCAAAAATGTGGCCGCTTCCGGTGCGGGAGCTTTTGTTCCTCGGCAAAGCGTCCGAAAAGAAGCTGATCGAAGCAGGAATCCGCACAATCGGAGATTTGGCACACGCACGGGAAACCGATATTCAGACCCTGATCGGCAATAAAAACGGCCATCAGCTGTATCAGTACGCCCGCGGCATCGACGATTCCCCCGTAAAAGCACAGCCCGATGAGGCGAAAGGCTTCAGCGCAGAGACGACCTTTAACGAGGACATTGTCTCCATCGAACAGGTCGACCCCATTCTCCTCGCCCAGTGCGACATCGTGGCCGCCCGCATGCGTCGGAAAAAGAAGAAATGTACCTCCGTTTCCATAACCTTCCGCACCCTCAATTTCCGAAACCGCTCACACCAGACAAAACTCCCCAATGCGACCGATGTCACAGACGAAATCTACCGCTGCGCCAAACAGCTCTTCCGCGAATCCTGGAAAGGAGAACCCCTCCGCCTGATCGGCGTTGCCGTAACCGGCCTCACCGAAGACGATTTCGAACAGCTCTCCCTCTTCGAAGATCCCGAAAAGAAGGAGAAAAGCCGCAAACTCGACGCCGCCCTCGACGCAATCCGCCAGAAATACGGCAACGACAAAGTCACCCGCGCGAGTATTCTGAACGGAACACAGGGGATTGCAAGAAAGGCGAAGGCACAGATGAAAAATGATGCGGAAACGTGAAAAACATGATATGGTATATACATGGACGGTATAAAAACAGGAGAAGACAAAACAGGGGGAAGCAAAATGAAAAAATTGACAACGGCAAAAATATGGCAGTTCGCAGCAGGCCAGTTTGGATGGGCGCTGCTGTCTGGCATCATATCGAACTGGCTTGTGTACTTTTATCAGCCGGATGAAACCGCAATCAGCCAGGGACAGACGGTATTCATTCCGCAGGGGCTGGTGATTTTCGGGGTTTTTACCATCATCGGAGGGATTACAGCCTTCGGAAGAATTTTTGATGCATTCACTGACCCGATGATTGCGTCCTGGTCAGACCGGTGCACTTCAACAAACGGACGGAGAATCCCGTTCTTAAAAGGCGCGGCTCTGCCGCTGGCACTTTCCACCGTGCTGGTGTTCTGGTCGCCGGTTCATGAAAACAGCTGGATCAATGCTGCGTTCTTATTTGTGATGATTCTGGCATACTATCTTTCGATCACGGCATACTGCACCCCATACAATGCCCTGATTCCGGAACTTGGCCACACACAGCAGGAACGTCTGAACATATCCACGATTATTTCCTTTACCTTTATCGCAGGAACAGCCGTGGCCTATCTGGCACCGACGATCTGGGGTGCGCTGATCCCTTCCTTTGGAAGAGTAAACGCGATCCGGATCACCTTCACAGCCATGGCGCTGGCAGCTTTCGTATGCATGCTCGTGCCGGTATTCTGTATTCGGGAAAAAGATTATGTAGATACCGTTCCTTCGAAGGATTCCGCCTTCCGTTCCCTTGCGGCAACCTTTCGAAACGGAGAATTCCGAAAATTTGTGGGATCCGATATCTTTTACTGGATTGCACTGACCATGTTCCAGACGGGCCTTCCGTTTTTTGTTACTAGCCTTTTGAAACTCCCGGAGACGATGACAACGCTGTATTTTGTGGGAATGACGGCCCTGTCGCTCGTCTTTTACATCCCGGTCAACAAACTGACATCGAAACTGGGCAAGAAAAAGATGATTCTGTTTGCCTTTGCCGTTTTCAGCCTTGCATATTTTTACACAGGCTTTATGGGAAACATCCCGTTCATTCCGGAAACCGTGCAGGGCCTGATTCTGACCGTCGTGGCAGCACTTCCGATGGCGATTTTCGGCATTCTGCCGCAGGCGGTTGTCGCAGATATTGCACAGAGTGATGCGGTTGCTTCGGGAAGCAACCGGGAGGGAATGTTCTACGCAGCCAGAACCTTCGCCTTCAAGCTGGGCCAGAGCCTTTCCATGCTGATCTTTACCGCGGTTTCCACCATCGGAGCCGGAACCGGAACCGGCTACCGGATTGCAGCATTCGGTGCGGCTGTATTCTGCGGTGTCGGAGGAGTGATTCTGGTATTTTATAATGAGAAAAAGATCAATCGTATCATCAGCGGAAAAGCAGAATAAATGGTATGAATAACTAAGAAAAGAGGCAGATAAGAAGTCAAAGTGATTTTTTATCTGCCTTTTTTCAGCTTCAGAATGCATGTTGCATGATGAATTCTGCATGTCAGAGTTCTGTGTGTAGACAGAAACTGGAAAATCAGCTATAACAGATACTAAGAATGACAGAAAAACAGATGGAGAACAGCGATATGAGGGTGACAGAAAAGACAGTAAAAACTCCGGAAGAGGAGGGCGTCATACTGGAGTATGTCCGGATGACGAGAGACTTTGCGGAAATCAAAGAATACATTCAGCGCAAAGGCGAAATGATTGTGGGTTATACAGAGAAAAAGGAGCGTGTGCCCGTACGAATTGAAGATATTCTGTACTTCGAGGCGGTGGAAGGCTCTGTGTTTGCGTATACCGTGGAGCAGGTTTATGAAATCAAAAGCAGACTGTATCAGGTAGAAGAGAAAATCAAACGAAGGTGCCTGCAGCGGGCGTCGAAAACCATGCTGGTCAATATCGACCATATCGTATCGGTCCGTACGGCCTTAAACGGGAGACTGTATGCCAGAATGGAAAATGACGAAGAAATTCTGATCACAAGAAAATATGCGAAAGAAATCGCACAGTGTCTGATGGAGGAAGAAGCCGATGAAAGAGTTTGATCCGTGGAGAGAATTTCTGTTTGATTACATTACCGTTGTGGCGGAAAATACACTGGCGATTGCCGTGATCGGCAGCATTTTTGCCGGAAAGGCAGCGATCAGCTTTGCCTATTTCTTCCTTCCGTTCGGCCTGGCCTTCCTTTGCATGCTGCCCTGCATTCCCATCTACCTGAAAGAGGATATGACAATCCGCCAGGTATTATGGCAGAGAGGAATCGAACTTATCGTCCTGGAAATCGCCATGTGCCTGGCCGTGCACTTCCTGATGGGCGATGTATTTCCGAAAATGGGCTATGCGGCGATTATGGTTTCTACCGCATTTTTTGATGTACTGTCGTACGGAATCAAAGGATATCTGGAAAAAGAAGAGGCAGAAAAGATCAACCGGCTGCTGGAAGAGCATCGGAGGGAGAAAAAGAAGAGGGAAAAATAGGAATGCAAGGGGGAGTTTGGCATGATAAAAAAATTATTTCTGCTGGCGGCAGTTCTGTTTCTGCTTGCAGCTACCATCTGTCAGTTTATCAATGCGTCCGTGTACCTTACCGGAATGCTGCTGGCAGGTATGCTGTGCTGCCTGGGAGCTTACTTTAATGAGCGGTGAACGGGATGAAGATACAGATTAATACATTAACAGAGGAGCAAGAACAACTAAAATCAAAAAAGAGGCTTTCAGAAAAAAACGGAAATGGTAAACTACAGAAAAGAATAAAATTTCAACTCCGATTGGAAGAAAGGAAACAAAATGCTGCTTTGCAATGTATTAACTCC
>CAVBNJ010000103.1:0-8475 GCA_963596755.1 bacterium | reverse complement strand
TCAGGGGTACATCACGATCGGAAACGGCGCGATCCGGCCGGGCGCTGGGGCGGGAAAATCGCTGCCCGAGGTCGGGGATATTTTTATCACAGGCATTGTGAATGTATCGGGCAGTTTTGAACAGCTTCTTCTGCAGACAACCCGGCTTGCGACAATTTTCCATATGGCTGAATCCATCTCGCAGGGAATCCTGCTCGCCTGCCGGGAACTCGAGGCCGCCGGGACGAGTGAATTTCTTCTCTGAGAAAAGCCGTAAGACAAACAAAAAAGCAGGCAGAGACCACACCTTATTTTTCTGGTGTAATCTCTGCCTGTCTTCTTTTGTCATTGATTTCGAAAAATCTTATTTACAGAACTCTTTTACCTGCTCGTATACGCCTTCGCCGTCCAGCTTGTATTTTGCCAGAAGTGCTACTGCCGGGCCGGATTCTCCGAAGACATCCTGTACGCCGATTTTCTTTACCGGTACCGGGCATTTTTCTGCCAGTGCATCGCAGACTGCGCTTCCAAGTCCTCCGATGACGGAGTGCTCTTCTACGGTTACGACTTTGCCGGTCTCTTTGGCTGCTGCTACGATCAGCTCCTCATCCAGCGGTTTGATGGTGTGGATGTTGATGACCTTCGCATCGATGCCGTCAGCGGCAAGTTTCTCTGCTGCTTCCAGAGCGGAGCTTACGCAGAGTCCGGTTGCAACGATCGTCAGGTCCTTGCCCTCGCGGAGAACAACGCCTTTTCCGAGCTCAAATTTGTAGTCCGGTCTGTCGTTGATGACTGGCGCTGCCAGACGTCCGAAACGAAGGTAAACCGGTCCGTTGTATTCATAAGCTGCTTTGACGCATGCTTTTGCTTCGATATCATCTGCCGGGTTCAGGATCACCATGCCCGGGATGGTTCTCATCAGGGCGATATCCTCGTTGCACTGATGAGTTGCACCGTCTTCTCCTACGGAGATTCCGGCATGAGTTGCACCGATTTTTACGTTCAGATGCGGATATCCGATGGAGTTGCGCACCTGCTCGAAGGCACGGCCTGCTGCAAACATCGCGAAGGTGCTTGCGAACGGAACGATGCCTGTGGTGGAAAGACCGGCAGCGATTCCCATCATATTACATTCTGCGATACCACAGTCGATGTGGCGATCCGGATATGCTTTTTTGAACACACCGGTCTTGGTTGCTGCCGCAAGGTCAGCGTCGAGTACGATCAGATTGTCATGCTCTGCGCCAAGCTCAACCAGTGCATTACCGTAACTTTCTCTTGTTGCGATTTTCTTTACTTCTGACATAACGCTTCACCTGCCTTTTCCAGTTCTGCCATAGCAATTGCGTACTCTTCATCGTTCGGAGCTTTTCCGTGCCAGCCTACCTGGTTCTCCATGAAGGAAACGCCTTTTCCTTTTACGGTCTTTGTGATGATGGCGGTCGGCATGCCTTTTACGGTGCGTGCCTCATCAAATGCAGCTTTCAGCTGATCGAAATCGTTGCCGTCTGCTACGTTGATCACATGGAAATTGAATGCTTCGAATTTTTTGTCGATCGGGTACGGGCTGTTGACGTCTGCAATGTTTCCGTCGATCTGAAGTCCGTTGTTGTCTACGATCACAACGAGGTTGTCCAGATGTTTTGCTCCGGCAAACATCGCTGCCTCCCAGACCTGTCCTTCCTGGATTTCACCGTCGCCAAGAAGTGTATAAACACGAAATGCTTTGTTCTGCAGTTTTGCACCGAGTGCCATTCCGACTGCTGCGGAGATACCCTGTCCGAGGGAACCGCTGGACATATCAACGCCCGGGATGTGTTTCATATCCGGATGTCCCTGCAGGTAAGAGCCAAGGTGACGAAGGGTCAGAAGGTCTTCTTTCGGGAAGTAACCTTTTTCAGCCAGTGCTGCGTAGAGTCCCGGCGCTGTGTGGCCTTTCGAAAGTACAAAACGATCGCGGTCCGGATCTTTTGGATTTTTCGGGTCCACGTTCATTTCTTCAAAATACAGATACGTGAAAATATCGGCTGCAGACAGAGATCCGCCCGGATGGCCGGCCTTTGCCGCATGAACGCCGCTGACGATCCCTTTGCGGATCTCATTGGCCGTCTTCTGAAGTTCTAACTTGTTCATGTCTTTTCTCCTTGTTTAATTGGATCGGAATCAAAAGCTGGAAATATCGCTATTGTTCACTTTGTTCACAATACCATATTTCCAGCTTTTATGCAATCGTATTTAGGTCTTATTCGCCGAATACAGCTTTGTAGTCAGCCTGGAATTTTTCGATTCCGGCATCGGTCAGAGGATGTTTGGTCATCTGTACGATTACGTTGTACGGAACGGTTGCGATGTCTGCACCAGCCAGTGCGCAGTCAGTTACGTGGATCGGGTTGCGGACACTTGCTGCGATGATCTCAGTATCGATTCCTGCTACATCGAAGATCTCAACGATCTCACGGATCAGGTCAACGCCGCGGGTGCTGATGTCATCGAGTCTTCCAAGGAATGGAGATACGTAGGTTGCGCCTGCTCTTGCAGCCAGAAGTGCCTGGTTTGCGGAGAAGATCAGGGTTACGTTTGTCTTGATTCCCTCGGAGCTCAGAACTTTAACAGCTTTGAGTCCTTCTACGGTCATCGGGATTTTAACTACCATGTTCGGATGGATGGCTGCGATCTCGCGTCCTTCTTTGATCATGCCTTCTGCGTCTGTTGTGGTAGCTTTTACCTCGCCGCTGATCGGTCCGTCTACGATCTCGGTGATCTCTTTGATCACTTCTTTGAAGTCACGTCCTTCTTTTGCGATCAGGGACGGGTTGGTGGTAACGCCGCAGATGACGCCCATGTCGTTTGCTTTTTTAATATCCTCTACTTTTGCTGTGTCGATGAAAAATCTCATGTTGTTTTTCCTCCCATTTTTTATACGTCGTAGTGTTTCAGAACAGATCTTTTTGCTTACGCAGATCTTGTCTGTTTTCGTTGTTTCCAGTATAGACATGTTTGGAAATTCCGTCAAGCGGGCGGCATTTTTATTAATTAAATATAGTATTTATAAATTCCATTTTATTAATGCTTTCACCCGATATTCTGCAATTTTTCTCTTTACTTCCGAATCTTTCGGCGGATCGACAGCAGTCTGCGCCGAAATTATTAGTAATAATTTCGACTCTGCTATTTATTTTTTAATTTTTCGCTTCGCGCGTACGAAGTGCTGCGCCGCACGATCAGTTTCGGCTCATACTCGACGTGGTAGGTGCTTAAGGGTTCGTTTCCGTCCTGGCTTTCCCGGAGGGACTGGATTTTGCGCAGGATAATATCGCACGCATCGCGGCCCTTCAGCGGCACGTAGTGGTCGATCGTTGTCAGGGAAATGGAACGGAAACTGGAGTAGACGGTGTTGTCGCAGCCCACAACGGAAATGTCCGCCGGGATGCGCAGCTTGCTCTCGAGCACAGCGTCCATGATACCGAAAGCGATCATATCGTTCATGCCGACGATCGCCGTAAGGCTTTTGTTCTCCCGCAGCAGCTCCTTCGTCAGGTAATAGCCCATCTTGTACTCCGAATCCATGCTCGGAATCACCTCGTCGAGGTCCTCATCTGCCGATTTGACGATCACGCCGTCGCCGTATCCTGCCTCCTCGAACTCGCGCACAAAGCCCTCGACGCGCTTCAAGCGCTGGCCCTGTTTTGAGGTCAGCGGCGGTGAAACAAACGCCACATGCCGGTGTCCAAGTTCCAGCAGGTGGCGTGCCATCAGCCTGCCGGGTTTTGCATTGTTCAGCTCGACCGCATCAATTTCCAGCAGTTCTTCTCGATTGTTGATGATGACAAGCGGAATCTCCGACGCCAGCTCCTCCACCTTCTCCTTGCAGCTTCTGCTCGGATTGCAGGTGTAGATAATGCCCCTCGGGCGCACACTCTTCATCATCCGAAGATAGTTTTCTTCGATTTTCAGGTCTCTCTGCGTATTGCAGACAAAGACTCCGTAATTTTTCTCTTTTGCGACTTCTTCAATGCCGTGCAGCAGCATCACATAGTAGGGATTCGTCAGCGTCGGACAGAAGACGACGATCAGCTTGTTGCCGTTCGACTCTCTTCTCATCTTCCGCCGCGGAACCTGGTAGCCAAGCTCCTTTGCCGCCGCTTCTACTTTTTCCACGGTCTCCCGGGAGAACGAAACGTTCTCTTTCCGGTTCAGGATCATGGAGACGGTTGCCTGGGACACGCCCGAGGCCGCCGCCACATCGCTGGATGTCACTTTTTTTCTGCCCATATTACAGCTCCGTTCTGCCCTCTAACGCACGCAGAAGGGTGACTTCGTCAATATTTTCCAGATCGCCGCCCACCGGAACGCCGCTTGCAATCCGCGTCACCTTGATGCCGGTCGGCTTGATCAGCTTGCTGATGTACATCGCCGTGGTCTCGCCCTCCAGGCTGGAATTTGTTGCGACGATGACCTCTGAGACGTCACCCTGCAGGCGCTGCATCAGCTCTTTTAACCGGATATCGTCCGGCCCGATTCCCAGCATCGGGGAAATTGCCCCGTGCAGGACGTGGTAGACGCCGTCGTATTTTCCGGTTTTCTCATAGGCCGCAAGATCCTGCGTCGTCTCGACCACCATGATCACACTGTGGTCGCGCTTCACATTGGCGCAGATCGGGCACAGCTCTTTGTCGGTCAGGGTCTGACAGCACTTGCAGTACTGGACGTGGGATTTTGCTTCTGTGATCGAATCCGCCAGCCGTTTCGCCTGGTCGGCCGGCATATTCATAATATGAAACGCCAGCCGCTGTGCAGTTTTCACGCCGATGCCAGGCAGATGGGATAACTGTTCGATCAGCTGATTGATGTATCCGCTGTAGTAATCCATTAGAATGGGAATCCTCCGCCCATGCTGCCAAGTCCGCCGGCGAGTTTGCCCATTGCTTTGGCTGCCTCGTCCTCAACTTTGCGCAGTGCCTCGTTGGTTGCTGCCATGATCAGATCCTCGAGCATTTCTACGTCGTCCGGATCTACGGCATCTTCGCTGATTTTCACTTTGGTTACTTCTTTTTTACCGGAGATGGTTACTTCTACGGCTCCGCCGCCTGCTGTCGCAGTGAACTCTTTCTCCTCGAGTGCTTTCTGGTTCTCTTCCATCTGCTTCTGCATTTTCTGAGCCTGCTTCATCAGATTGTTCATGTTGCCCGGCATTCCTCCCGGGAATCCTCCTCTTTTTGCCATAATAATATCCTCCTGATACTTTTTCTTTCTTTTGATTTATTCTCCGTCTTCGAGGTCGCTTTCGTCGTCCTCTTCCACCGGAATTCCATGAATCGCCTGCGTCAGTGCATCATCCACGGAAATCGTGGAGAGCGCGGCGTTTGCATGCTGGTCTGCCAGGATGAGCTGGACCTCTACGGTTTTTCCAGTCATCTGTTCAATAATGGTGCGGATCTCGTCGGCTGCCTCCGGGCGCTCGACGTAGATGGATGCGAGCTGGTCCGCAAACTCGACAAACAGCTTGGCATCCCCCGTCTCGCTGTTGTATTTCGGAACGGCGCTCTGTAAAAACTGGCGGAACATGCCGCTTGTCTGACCGACAATCGCCTTCCAGGATGCGCTGATGCGCTGTAAATCCGCCGGTGCGGCTTTGACCGGAGCCGGGGCCGGCTGCGGTGCGGATGCTGCTGCAAAGCCGTCTCCTGCGGCACTTACGCCGCTGTTTGCTGCTCCCTGAGCGGCCGCCGTCATCGGGATGCCGCGCTCCATTTTTTCTTCGAGAATCCGCAGCCGCTCCAGCACGGATTCCAGGTTCTGCTCCATCTGCGGTTTGCAGAGCTTGACGAGTGCAACCTCGACAAGCACGCGCTTCTGTGCCGCATAGCGGAGCTGGCCGGAAAGCTCGGACAGCACGCGGATGTAGTGGATCAGCGTCTCATCATCCACCATTGTGCTCTCCTCTTTTAAGAGCTTCAGGTTCTCCGTGGAGACATCGAGCAGCTCCTCGGTTTCATCTGCACTTTTTACCAGAAGCAGATTGCGCAGATACCACGTAAAGTCGGTGACAAACTGTCCCAGTTCTTTTCCGCGGTTCAGCAGGGTTTCCAGTGTGCGGATGCTGCCCGTCACATCCCCGGCGAGGATGGTGCGGAGCATCTGGCTGAAGATTTCCGTATCGACGGTTCCGAGAACCTCGAGGACTTTATCGTACGTCAGCTTCTGCCCGAGATAGAACGCAATGCACTGGTCCAGAAGGCTTAAGGCATCTCGCATGGAGCCGTCACCCGCTTTTGCGACGTAGCGAATGGCTTTCTCCTCGACATCCACGCCCTCTTTTTCCATCAGTTCCCCGAGGCGCGCCGCGATGGTGTCGATCGTAATGCGGCGGAAATCGTACCGCTGACACCTTGACAAGATCGTCACCGGAATCTTGTTCGCCTCCGTGGTCGCCAGAATGAAGATAACGTAGGACGGCGGTTCTTCCAGGGTTTTTAAGAGGGCATTGAACGCTCCGGTAGAAAGCATATGCACCTCGTCGATGATATAGACTTTATATCTCCCTTCCGTCGGCCGGTAGGCAACTTCCTCCCGGATTTCACGGATGTTGTCGACACCGTTGTTGGAAGCCGCATCGATCTCGATCACGTTGGTCGATACGCCCGACAGGATCGCCTTACAGGTCGGACATTCGTTGCACGGACTTCCGTCCACGGGGTGTTCGCAGTTGACCGAGCGGGCAAGGATCTTGGCGATCGACGTTTTTCCGGTTCCGCGTGTTCCGCAGAACAGGTACGCATGACCGATGCGGTCCGCACGGATCTGATTTTTCAGTGTAGTAACAATGTGGTCCTGTCCCTTGACATCTTCAAACGTCGCAGGACGGAATTTTCGGTACAGAGCAGTATAGCTCATAAAACTTTTTCTCCTTATAATTGCATCTGACACGGCAAAGAAGAACGGAGACCTTCTTCGTACGCTTTAAGGCCTCCGTTCTGTTGTTCTGCCTTGTTCGGGAAATCAATCGCCGAAGCTGATTCCCATCCGTTTTGCCTGCAGGACTTCCTGTGCATTCGGATCTACCGTCTTTAATTTTCCGGCACACTCGCCCAGCGGAATCTTCTTTACTTTTCCGTTGACCATTCCGACCATGTAGCCGTACTGTTTGTCCAGGATGAGCTGTGCTGCCTCGGAGCCGAGTCTTGTGGAAAGGACACGGTCATACGGGCACGGGCTTCCGCCTCGCTGCATATGGCCCGGTACGGTAACACGGATTTCCATGCCTGTCTTCTTCTCGATCTCTTCTGCGATCTTGTAGGATACGGACGGATATTTCTTTGCGATTTCTTCCTGCCGTTTTTTCAGTTCTTTCTTCGGAAGCGCTGCGTCTTCTTTTGCAACCGCACCTTCTGCAACGGCGAGAATGGTGAATCCGCTGCCGCGCTCTTTTCTCTTGTTGATCGCTTCACATACTTTGTCGATATCGTACGGGATTTCCGGGATCAGGATGACGTCTGCGCCGCTTGCGATTCCGGCGTACAGGGTCAGCCAGCCTACTTTATGGCCCATAACTTCTACGATGAAAACTCTCTGGTGAGAGGATGCTGTCGTATGAATGCAGTCGATCGCACCCGATGCGATGTTGACTGCACTGTAGAAACCGAAGGTCATGTCGGTTCCGTAGATGTCATTGTCGATGGTTTTCGGAAGATGGATGATGTTCAGTCCCTCTTCTCTTAAGAGGTTCGCCGTTTTCTGGGTTCCGTTTCCGCCGAGAATAACAAGGCAGTCCAGAAGAAGCTTGTGATACGTATGTTTCATGGCTTCTACTTTATCCAGACCGTTTGCGTCCGGGGTGCGCATCAGCTTGAACGGCTGACGTGAGGTTCCGAGAATGGTGCCTCCCTGTGTTAAAATTCCGGAAAAATCTTTTGCGCTCAGCATACGGTAATCGCTGTAGATGAGGCCTTTATAACCGTTCATGAATCCGTATACTTCGAGATCTTTTACATTATTCGCAAGGCCTTTTACGACTCCGCGCATGGTCGCATTTAATGCCTGGCAGTCTCCGCCGCTTGTCAACAGACCAATTCTTAACATATGACTTTTCCCATCCTGTTCTCTATTAGATTTTCACGACTGCTTTTGTTCTGGTAGCAGTATTACGGAATAGTTACATTATACCCTATTTTTTTCGTTCTCACAATAGTTCGGAACAAGAAAGCGGAAGGTAAAAATGATTACCTTCCGCTTTCTTTTATAAATTTCACAAATTCACTCTCCGGCAGTGGTCTGGAAAAATAGTAGCCCTGGATAAAATCGCAGCCCATTTCGGTAAACTGCTCCAGTGTTTCTTCGGTCTCAACACCCTCCACGACGAGTTCCATGCCGATTTCCTGCATCATCTGAATCGTATTTTTCAGCAGAATTCTCATCCGGTCATCACCGACTTTATCGGCAAGACTCTTATCCAGCTTGACGATGGAAAACGGCAGGGCCATGGTTCGGCTCAGGTTG
>CAVBNJ010000102.1:0-8484 GCA_963596755.1 bacterium | reverse complement strand
GTATTATATCTGACGAATGGCGGAGATACAGCCAACAAACGCATTGACTGGAATATTGAGAAATCACACGCCAATGATGCTGTCTGTATTACGGATTTGCAGCCTGATACCTATGATATGAAAGAATGGACAATGAAACCCATGCGTAGACAAAACAAAGCTAAAACCGACAATGTTTTTGGAATTAAGCATAGAGATTTGGTTGAGTATACATTTAAAAATGGCGAAACTCACAGAGGATATGTAACAGCACTATACCCGGAACAAAAAGCGATTAATTTTCAAAGCCCAACAAAACATTGTAAAAAAGTTAATGCGAGGAAGTGTAAATTACTATGGAAATATTCAAAAATCTATTGGTTTGAGAATGCGAGCTAAACATGTTGTCTATGCTTAGACGTAATTAACTATATTATTTTAAGGAGGACGAATCATGAAAGAAAAACAGGGGAACAAACCAAATTCCTACGGAAAGCTGACGAAACGGATGCTGATCTATCTCGGAATCGGCGCAGTCTGCGGTTTCTTTGCCGGGATTTTTATGACATTGGAAGATTATGGGGTGGAGATTGGTGTAAGCAATCTGATTGAGCTGTTCCGTCCGCTGGCGCTGCCGGTGATTGCTGTGATTTTTATCGTAAGCGTTGTGCTGATGGAATTTTACAGTCGGAAATTAAAAAATACACTGAAACATCTGGAAGAAGCGGAAGATGAACAGTACGAAATCTTAAGCTATGAAGAAGAAAAATATGGCGCAATGCTGATGAACTGCAATGTGATTTCCCAGGTCTGTGATGTCATTGTACTTTCTCTCATCTTTTCCCGTTCCTGGCTGGATGCGGCATCGGGAAGAGAACTGGCTGGATTCCTGGCGGCCTGTGTTCTGTTTATTGCCAACTTCTTCGTCTACGGCTATTATCAGACGCGTTTTGTGAAAATGGTTCAGGCGGCGCACCCGGAGAAGAAAGGCGATATAAATTCGAAAACCTTCCAGAAAGACTGGCTGGCAAGCTGCGACGAGGCAGAGAAAGAAATAGTTTACCAGAGCGCTTACAAAGCCTATATGGCGATGGGAAAGGCAATTCAGATCCTGCTTTGTGTGACGATGATTCTTCATTTTATGTTTCACACCGGAATTCTCGCAGTCATTGTCGTAGGCGTCGTTTATCTGACGATGACACTCACGTATAACCGTTCCTGCGTCAGTCTGCAGAAGGAAAAACTGAATCAGTAATCCTGTAAGGACAAAAAGAAACTGCGTGGAATGCACCATTTTGGAATGCATTTCACGCAGTTTTGCGTTTGGTATGAAAAAATGTCAGCTGGCCGAAGCTGTCGGTGTCGTTGTTCCATACTTCTTGTCGATATCCTTCATAACAAACAGATACGAAACGCCGGTAAAGACAGCCGCTGCCACCCACGCTGCCGGGTCGCAGAAGCAGGCGAGCGGGTAGCTGACAAGACTCATAGCGATCAAAGCTACAATCAGGCGGGCAATCAGCTCGGAGACACCGCCCATCATCGGCAGGAAGCCGTAGCCGCAGCCCTGCATCGTGTTGCGGAAGATATAGATGGCAGAGAGCGGAATATAAAAGAGCGCGCACATGTAGGAGTATGTTTTCGCCCACGGCATCATCGAAGCCATATCAACATCACCGGTGAAGAAGAGTCTGAGGGATGGTTTCAGCAGAAGGAAGACAAGAACAGCAGCTGCAATGGCATACGTGATGGAAATCAGAAGCGCAGCATGCACGCCCTTCTTAATCCGCGGAATATCACCTTTTCCAAAGTTCTGTCCGCTGTAGGTCGCCATGGTCTGTCCCATTGCCGGGAATCCCTGTGTTACAAGGTTCTGCAGTTTGCAGGCAGCAGTGAAGGCTGCAACCGCCTCCGAACCAAACAGGTTGATCGCTGCCTGCATGATCATCGTACCGGAGGCAGTAATGGCAAACTGGAGTGCCATCGGAATGCCCATCGAGAGCTGGTGGCGGGAATCAGCCGCATGCAGCGTCCAGTGCCGTTTTTCCGGCCGGATATCCGGCATAAAACGATAAATGTAGATGAGGCAGAGTACAGCGGAGATTCCCTGTGAGAGAATCGTTGCATATCCGGCTCCGGCAACGCCCATCTGAAAGCGGATGATGAACAGAAGATCCAGGATCACATTCAGAACGGCGGAAAAAACGAGGAAAACGAGCGGGATCTGACTGTTTCCGACGGCGCGCAGATACGAGGAAAACAGGTTATAGAAAATGGTGGTAACCAGGCCGCCGGAGATAATCATGATATACGTATAAGCATCGTCGAAAATATTTTCCGGCGTATTCATCAGGCGGAGCAGCGGGCGCATCGAGAGCATACTTAAGGATGTCAGAAGTACCGTGAAGATGAGAGACAGCAGAATGCCGTTTGCCACGCTCCGCTTCACGCCGTTCGTATCCTTTGCGCCGAACCGCTGCGATGTCAGAACCGAAAAACCGGCTGTGATGCCCTGTGCAAAACCAAGGATCAGGAACATGATCGTTCCCGTAGAACCAACCGCTGCCAGCGCATCCGCCCCGACATACCGGCCGACAATGATCGTGTCCGCCATGTTGTAGAGCTGCTGAAAAATATTTCCGATAATCAGCGGCAGCGTAAACCGCAGAATGACCGGCAGCGGACTGCCCTTTGTCATATCTCTTTCCATGAAAAACCTCCTCAAAAATGATGGTAAAATCAGTTTTAGTTTCGTTCAAAACGAAAGTTATTTTACCACATTCGAAAGCAGTTGTCACACCTTATTTTGACATTTTTCCGGTATTTTTTCGGGTGATTTTGCCAAAAGAGAAGAAAAAAGAATTTTGCAGAAAAGCGGCAGTGTGCTATAATAAAATAATTGGCAAAAAACAGGAAAAAGAAGAAGGAGAAATAAGAAATGAAAGTTCTGGAAATCATTCTGCCGGTTCTTGTGATGCTTGGCCTCGGCATGTTCTGCCGGAAGAAAAAGCTTCTGAACCAGAATGGAATCGATAATATGAAGCTTCTCGTGACGAATATTATGCTGCCGGTCGCTATTTTTCATGCGCTTGCGACAGCAGATTACAATCTGGAGACCGGAAAGCTGGTCATCATCATGTTTGTGATGCTGCTCGTATCGTTTGGTGCCGGCTTCCTGCTCCGCCCGCTGATGACGGCGGATTACCGCAAATACCTGCCGTTCATGGTCAGCGTTTACGAGGGCGGCCTGATGGCGTATCCGCTGTACACAAGCCTCTGCGGCCAGGAAAATCTGTCGCACATCGCCGTTCTTGATATCGCCGGCCTTCTGTTCGGCTTCAGCATCTACATGGGACTGCTCGGCCAGGTTGAAAACGGCGGAAAGATCGACTGGATCGCGCTTGCAAAAGGAGCAGTAAAAACGCCGGCGTTCGTGGCGAGTGTTCTCGGTATTATCGCAGGCCTTACGGGAGCAGTCCTGCATCTTCTGGAAACCCCGTTTGGAAGCGTCTACCTCAGTGTGGAAAATATACTGACCACCTCTGTAACGCCGGTCATTCTGATTGTCGTCGGCTACAGCATGGAACTGACACCGAAGCTCTTCAAACCGTGCATCCGCACCATCCTGCTGCGTGTGCTCGTCCAGGGCGTGATGATGGCTGGCGTTCTCGCGGCAGTTCATACGTTTGTCGGCGCAGAAAAAGTGATCGATCTTGCGATCATCTCGTACATGTCCGCCCCGGCGACGTTCAGTATGCAGACCTTCCTGAAAAAAGAGGAGGGCAGTGCCTACGTTTCCACAACTAATTCGCTGTACTGCGCCGTGTCCCTTCTGGTCTATCTGGTGCTGGCGGTTACGGCAGTCTGAAAAGAAAATCCTTTTCACTGACATCTGCAGTCGGTGGAAAGGATTTTTTTTGTTAAAAAAGTTTTTCATACGCAGTCTTGATGGTTTCAGCCGTCTGCTGCAGCTTCTGCGCGCGGTGACCGAAGATCCGCACGGCGAGATCGCCGCCGGAGAGCGTTGTTGCTCCGCCGTCGATTTCCGGGTCGCCGTCGAGAATTTCCCGGATTTCATCGAGAAACGTGTCTGCGTCTTCCATCTGAGAGAGAAAAAGGTTCGCCATATGCGTGTATCCTTCGTACATGCCAATCCCTTCCATCGGCATCTGATCCGGCAGATAGCAGGTGTTGTCGCGGTAGATCAGCTTTTCGCCGCGGAAAATCTGTACTTTCGAGGCAAAACGGCGGTACTGGAAGCGCTCTTCGTGTGCATTTCGTCCGCAGGAGATAATTTCCAGCAGAAACAGACGGGAGGTCTCATCGGCCAGATGTATCGTCATCGTGCTGGAAAAAGAAGACTGTGCAAACGGAATGACAGGCTGCGGATAGTAGTAGAGTACCGCGTGCGGATCAACCTGAACGGAAATCGTGCGGGACGCCGATCCCTCGTCCATTTTGTGGATCTTTTCAAACGACTGCGACAGAACCTCGAGATCCGCGCCCTCTTTTACATGGTAGGAAAATTCCTGCGAATCTCCTTCCATAATGCCGGCAGAGGCGCAGAGAGGCATGATCTGGATTCCGCCGTTTGCTTTCTCAAACGGCGCCATAATCTTGTACGGTGCCGTAAAGGAGAGATCCGTAAGGATCGTCTTTCCGTTTTTCTGCGCCGCGCAGGCCGTGATACGGGAAATCTTTCCGAATTTGTTTTCCATAAGCGTTACATTCCCTCTAAGAGCACATTTTCTTTGATCCAGGAAACGACATCGTCCACATGCACATCACCGCGGATATTGGTGAACAGAAACGGCCGTTCCCCGCGCATCTTTTTCGAATCGCGCTCCATAACTTCCAGACTTGCGCCGACGTACGGAGCCAGATCGATCTTGTTGATGACGAGAAGATCGGAACGGGTGATGCCGGGGCCGCCTTTCCGCGGAATCTTATCGCCCTCGGCAACGTCGATGACAAAGATCGTAGCGTCCACAAGCTCCGGGCTGAACGTAGCGGAGAGGTTGTCGCCGCCGCTCTCGATAAAGAGAAGTTCGATGTCCGGGAACCGCTCCATCATCTCGTCAACCGCCTCGAGGTTCATCGAAGCATCCTCGCGGATCGCCGTGTGCGGGCAGCCGCCGGTCTCGACACCGATAATGCGCTCCACCGGAAGCACGCTGTTCTTTGCAAGAAACTGTGCATCTTCCTTCGTGTAGATATCATTGGTAATGACACCGATGCTGTAATCTTTTGCTATTTTCCGGGACAGCGCCTCAATCAGTGCCGTTTTTCCGGAGCCGACCGGTCCTGCTACTCCAATTTTTACGTAAGACATAACACATACCTCTTTTCCTGAAAATAATAATTACGCAAAACAAATGCATTACGACATATAAAGACGGGAATACAGCGTCTCGTGCTGGATTCCGCGGATATCAAAGCCAGGCGCGGAAAGACAGAGATCCTCCGCACTCCGGTGTTCCAGATCTTTTAAAATCTCTGCAAATTCCGCATAGCATCCGCCAAGAAGCTGCTGTCCGGCGCTCTGACTCAGCGGAATCGTTTTGACGCAGTTCGTCACGATCGCGGAAGTCTGCGCATAGAGATAATGCGACAGCGCATCATCAAGCGGAATCTCCATGGCGGCGCAGAAAACGCCGTAGATACAGCAGTGGTTCATCGCCTGTCCTTTTCTTGCGGTAAGATACCGCCGGAAAATACTGTTTTCTTCCTTTGTCACGGGCAGCTCCAGCTTTTCGATTGTCTTTGCAAAGCGGGACCCCATTTTCCGTGCGGCCTCCCGCTGTTCCATCGGAATCCGCGATGCCTCCAGAATTTCTTCGATCGAAAGAAGCTGTTCCAGATCCCCGTCTGCGGCGGCAAGATAGGAGAGTCTTGCGGCGAGAAGCTCCGTGAAGGCAAGATTCCACCGGATTTTGTGGTGAATATATTCCTTCGCCGTCGCCTCATCGTGCACGATGCCCCGCTGAATATATGTTTCCAGTCCCTGCGAGTGCGAGTACGCGCCGATCGGAAACAGGGCGTCGTTGATCTGAAGAAGATAAAAATTAAGTTCGGACATAAAAAGTCCTCCTGAAAAATCATAAGATATTGAATGAGCCTGCCCGCGAAAAGGGGCCGGCCCATTCTTTGCTGTGTGCGCAGAAAACCACATCAGTGATGATGATTGTGGATCGATGCGGAAATCCGCTGGTCGAAGTCGAGTTTTTTCAGCTCTTTCTCGGCTGTAACACCGTGGAGTTTCTGAAGCATCAGAAACATCGGCTCATTGTAAATCGTGATAAACGTATCGTTTTCGCCCCAGAACAGCGGTGCATGGCGGTTGCCGATCTCGTAGCAGACTTTTGCCGCCTGCTTTTCGTGCCCCGGTGTCAGGGAAACGCGGATCACTTCGCACGGAGGCGTATTGACAGCGATGATTTTCTCATCGTCTGCATAGAGCACATCATCCTGATACAGACCCCTTGTGAGGATGGAATCGTCCATGCGGATGCCGAGCTCCGTTCCGCGGTCGGTCGTCTTTTTATGAATCTTTTTAAAGGCTTCATGCCATTCAATATCGACATATTCGATCGTTTTTCCGGAAGTGTCAAATTCCGAAAGTTTTCCTAAAATCTGTTCGCAAACCATTGAAAAAAGTTCCTCCTTACCGAATTACCAGATCTGAAGCAGCATCATCACGCCCGGAATCCAGGCGGTGACGACACCCTCAAACACCTGAAGGCACGGCACAAATTTTCCAAGTTTCTTTCCGCAGATATCCTCCACAAAAGAAGTACCCCAGAGAATCGCCCAAAGATACCAGATGCCCGCCCAGCGCAGATCCGGTGTGATGCCAAGCGCTGTGCTTCCGGTGAAGCCTTCGATCGTTCCGAAGATGACAGCGTTGACAGCAACAAAGGTGGAAAACCAGGCAAACGGGATCGGGCTTGCATTCAGGAATTTATTCACAGCCACGAAAAGGTAGGTGAAGCAGAACAGCAGTCCCGTGCCGGCCGCGTAGTAATTTCCCTGCACCAGATTCACAAAGTTGATGAAAAGGGAAAGGCCGCCGGTAAAGATATTCATCACAGCGGCAGAGCGGCCGTCCACATGGTACAGCGCGCACATGCCGTTGTTGATCAGTACAATTCCTACAAATAAAAGACACACACCAAGCATAATAATTTCTCCTCGTATGGTTTTGTATGATGCAGAGCCATTTAGAACAGGCTGTAGAGCTGGGTCAGCGGCAGTTTTTCTGCCGGTTTGGAAGTGATCTCCTCGCCGTCAACGGTGACCTTATACGTCTCAGGATCTACGGTAAGTACCGGCGTGCGGTCATTCCAGACCATGTCCTTCTTGCTGATACTGCGGCAGCCGTGTACCGGGACAACCGTTTTTTCCAGTCCGTAAGCTTCTTTTACGCCCGCATCAAAAGCAGCCTGGGAAACGAAGGTCAGGCAGGCTTCCTGTTTTGCCTTGCCGTGTGCGGCAAACATCGGCTGGTAGCAGACCGGCTGGGTCGTCGGAATCGAAGCATTGGCGTCACCCATTTTGGAGGCAACGATCATGCCGCCCTTGATGATCATATCCGGTTTGGAGCCGAAGAAAGCTGGATTCCAGAGCACCAGATCGGCAAATTTTCCTTTTTCCACAGAGCCGACATACTCGGAGATACCGTGGGTGATAGCCGGGTTGATGGTATATTTTGCGATGTAACGTTTTACACGGAAGTTATCATTCTCATGATTCTGATCCTCCGGCAGAGCACCGCGCTCGTCTTTCATTTTGCTTGCGGTCTGCCACGTACGTGTGATGACCTCGCCGACACGGCCCATTGCCTGAGAGTCGGAGCTCATCATGCTGAAAATACCCATATCGTGAAGCACATCCTCTGCGGCGATCGTCTCCGGGCGGATACGGGAATCCGCGAACGCAACGTCCTCCGGGATGTGTTTGTCGAGGTGGTGGCATACCATCAGCATATCGAGATGCTCATCGAGCGTGTTGACGGTGTACGGCATCGTCGGGTTCGTGGAGGAAGGCAGAACGTTCGGTGCAGCAGCAGCGCGGATGATGTCCGGTGCGTGGCCGCCGCCGGCTCCCTCGGTGTGGTAGGTGTGGATCGTTCTTCCGCCGATGGCAGCAAGCGTATCCTCGACGCATCCGCCCTCGTTCAGGGTATCGGTGTGGATGGCAACCTGGACATCAAACTCATCGGCAACGTTGAGGCAGTGGTTGATGACGGCCGGAGTTGCGCCCCAGTCCTCGTGGATTTTCAGGCCCATTGCACCAGCTTTGACCTGCTCGATCAGCGGAGCTTCGTCGGAGCAGTTGCCCTTGCCGAGAAAACCAAGGTTCATCGGGTATTCCTCTGCGGCTTTCAGCATCATGCGCAGATTCCATGGTCCCGGGGTACACGTTGTTGCGTTCGTGCCGTCCGCCGGGCCGGTGCCGCCGCCGATCATGGTGGTCACGCCGCTGTAGAGGGCACAGTCAATCTGC
>CAVBNJ010000101.1:0-8520 GCA_963596755.1 bacterium | reverse complement strand
ATTAAGCGTTTCGAGAAGCTCATTCCCGATGTCGTACTGCGCCGTATAGAACGAAATGGCCTGCTGCATATCTTCCAGAAAGGAAATCGTACTGTCAAAATATTCTTTCTGTTCTTTTTCCAGATCTTTGCCGAACGTGGTTGTCGGTGCGCCTGTTTCCGCGATCTGCTGTGAGAGTTCCTGAACGGTGCTCATTTTTTCTTCGAGAAACTCCTGTTTTGACCGGCAGACCTCGGCGTACGCATCCGTGTCACCATCGGAGGCCAGACGATAACTTTCGTCCGCCATCTCATCGGAAAATGCAATCATCTCATCAAGCAGCGTCTGCACTTGGGAAACCGAAGTTTTCACCTGTTCAATGTAAGCAGCATCGGCATTGGAATTGGAAGTCCCGCCGCATCCGGAAAGCGCGGAACAGAAAAGAACCATTCCCAAAAGTATTTCCGTGATTCGCAACATATGTCTTTGTTTCATCTTTCGTCACTTCCTTTCTCGTTGTTAAGACTGCGTCCGAAGCGTATCCGCCAGCTGCCAGAGGGCAGCATCGCCGGAAAGCTCGTACTGTGTTTGATCCGCCTCAAAATGATGGCTGTTAAAAGAAAAAGAATACGTTTCCCCATCTGCATCTGTGAAAAGAAAAAGATCCGAATCATCGGAGGAGACAAGCGAAGTCTCCCCGGTCACGGTGATTTCAGAAAGCGCATTCAGAAACGATGCGATCTGTTCGGGATCTTCACAGAGATACGTTTCTTCTGCCTCACCAAGATGACGGTACCGAAGCAGAACGGCAGTGTCTTTTTGAAGAAGAAAGCTTTGCGTCCGTTCCTCGCAGTAAGCGGCAAGACTGGCTGCAGATCCGCCGGAGTCTTCTGCATTTTCGGTGCGTCCGCAGGAGATCAGCAGACAGGCAGCTCCCAGGAAACACAGCAGAGGAAACCTTACGGGTTTGCTTCGTCTGTTTTTCATATCCATCCCCCTCGTCTTTTGTTGATCTGTCTTTATTATACAGGGAATTCCGACAGAATTCTGCAAAGTTTCCGAAATGTCATGTGACAGATCGGAAATTGTGAATACAAATCCAGAAAAAGAATTTATAATAAAGAAAACAAAAGAATGCAAAGGAGGTACGAGATAGATGGCATACGAAGAAATGAAATGCAGAAAATGCGGAAAACCGATCCAGTTTGCAGAGGGAGCACCATGGATCCGGTGTGTGTACTGTGGAGCGGAATATACGAGAACGAAACAAAAAGAAAAAGCTGGCGAAGTACAGCGCATCGGAGAGGGAGGAAATGTTCTGTTTGAAGCGTTTATCCCATCCGGCTGGACCTACCGCACCATAGAGGACGGATCGTTCTCATCGCTTGCACCGGTGTGCATCGGACTGGAGCTTACCGGGCCGGGCGGCGTCCAGATGACGTTCCTTCCGTTTGCGTATTACAAAGACGGCGCAGTCCGTGCAAACCCGTTTTCCCCGCAGTCTGTGCCGGGAGAGCAGTTCGACGGAATGTCGCTGGTGCGCTACCGGAAGCGTGCCGCGCTGCTGCAGTATGCATATGAAAAAATCTCTGCGATGACAAAGACGACACAGCTTCGGATCGAACCGATGGACGCTGCGGTTCTGAACGAGAAGGCAGCACAGTTCCGGGGAGAAGCCGGTCAGAAGCTGCAGGGGGCTGTACTTACCGAACAGGGAAAGTTCCGCGTCCAGGTGTTTGCCGGCGGCAGAAACTTCCAAGGCTATTTTGCCACAGTACAGGCATACTTAGATCAGAAAAATCAGACGGGAGCAGATATGGGAAGAGACTTCCTGAAAAAGGGAATGGCGTTCCTTAGCGCCATGTATGGCATCGGCGGAATGGCTTCGTATGACTGGGGCAAAGCGTTCGATGTTCTGCTTCTCGCACCGGAAGGCGAAACAAAAGAGTACGAGCCGGTTTTTGACGAGTTTATCCAAACCTTTGCCTACGGTCCTCTTTACTTTGCCCTGCAGGAAGCGGAGCGGCGGAAAACCGAGCAGATCCAGATCAACGGTGCGATGCAGCGCCAGCAGAACGCGATCCGCTCCTCCCAGCAGATTTCCCGCACCCTCTCCGAGACATCAGACATCGTCAATCAGGCGTGTCAGGACCGGAGTGCACGAATGGACCGTGTGTGGGAGAAAAATTCCGAAGCGATCCGCGGTGTCAATTCCTACACCGATTCCGCCGGGCGGCAGTATGAGGCGGACGTTGCGTACGACCATGTCTACCGCCGCGGGGACGACACCTTTGCCGGAAGCAAAAACGGAAGCGTCGATCTCGGCCCGGAGTGGGAGGAATTAAAGAGAAGGTTTTAAGTTTCCACCAGCGGCGGAATAAAGTTTTCAATCGCGCTCCGCAGCTTCGGATGATGAATGACAAAGTGGATCGTCGGTGCCGTATTCTTGGAAATCATCGCCCATTTTCCCTCGTGGATCTGAATCTGCAGATTACGGAAGGTGCAGGAGGATGTCTCCGTAAACGTATAACTGGCGTGGGTCGCGGCAAAAGCACGGGTCTGCGCCAGGTGCTCCTGATATTCCTCGAAGGTATAAGAGAGCACTTCGGGATAAAACATGCCGGAGAGAGCCAGGCACATTGGATACTGTGAAAATTCGGCCGGGTCAGGCAGAGAAAATTCATCTTCGACAGAACCTGTTTTTAAGATTTCCTCCTGCATCCGGCGCTGGGATGCGGCATACGATAAAATGGCATGCCGGTCGGATTCCGGAATGCTGCGGCGGGAAAGGAACGCTTCGAGAAATGTCTCGTCCATCGTGTAGAGCGGAAGTGCAGACAGAATATTTCTGCGGTTTCCGTCCACATGGGAGTCTGCGACGAGAAACGCCTGCAGCGCGGCGGCTTTCTCTTCCAGATAAATGTCCATCAGCGGACTTGCATTCTTTAAGAGTTCCTGCGCCCGCTTCCGGTAATAGACGACTTCTTCTTTCGATTTTGTCAGGTAATATTTTCCATCCCCGTGAAAGCCACTGATCGCCTCGCCGGAGAGCGCTGCGGTGCCGGACACCTTCAGAAAATGAAGAAAGATATTGTTCTGAACACCTTTCAGATAATACGGGGAAATCTGTCCGGTCATATACATCGGAATCCAGCCTTCCAGCCCGAGCATCATCTCATCGAAGGAGCGGTCCAGGTTGTGAATCTGGTGGAGATGAAGCCCCTTTTTCAGCATCATCGCCATGCCGAACATCCACTTTTTCGGAAAGTCTGCGTCCTTTGCCATCTCGCCCATCGGCATATCGCTGTACATGATGACCGGTTCCATCGAGCGGGAGAGGACGGTGGCTTTTAAGAAATCAAGCTCGCTTTCCATCATGTCGTGGATTCCAAAGTACGTTTTCGAGGTCGGAAGATGAAACGGCATGGCGGGCGGGAGTTTCAGCTCATCAAAATGGATTGCCTTAATGTACTCATTCAGATCAAAGGCATCGAGTTTGGAAAGAAAATGTGTGATGCTGTCCTCCCGTTTTCCCTGTGCTTCGAGAAGATACGTCTGGAGTTTCTGAAACCGGACGGAAGGGTCAGCGAGCGATTCTGATGTACAGCCGAAAAGCTCAGCGAGAACTGCTTTTTCCGAGGCGGAGTCCATCTCCTTTGCAATATAGCCCGCGATCGCGGCGGCAAATTTTTCCGGCTCTGCAATCTGTCGGGAACCGCTGCGGAAGCGGAAAACGGTGGAAGTGTCGTAGTTCGTGTACTGGCACAGCCGGGAAAGATTGATGTTCAGCAGCGAAATCAATGTGTTGAAATTGTACCGGAGCTGTTCGCGGTCGACGGTGACAAGATTGGAACAGGCCAGAAAGCTGTTCCGCACGGAATCGCAGGTGATATCAGAAAGTCCTTTGCGCTCCGCAAGCACAGCAATCGCTGAACAGAGCTGCGAAAAAGCAGGGGAACGCATCTCCGGCACACGTTCGCCGGAGCGATAGCGGCTGAGCGTGGCGGCAGAAAGACCGGAAAGTTCGCTTATTTCTTTTGCCGTACACGGAATCGTCTGAATATATTCGTTTAATTTCTCATGAAAGTTCATTACATCCCTCTTTTCTTATCGTGAACGTGTAATTTCTGTAACTCCATTATACAGGGAACCGCCGGAAAAAGACAGCAGTTTCCGTTTTGGACAGTGCCATTTCGGAAAGAAAAAAGATGTCTTTTGTGGAGCTGCTTTTCTTGACATTCGCACCGGTGATTCGTATAATAAGAAAAAAGAGAGAAGGCTGCCGTCCGGCGGCTTTTTGTATGACAAAAGGTTAGCAAAAACTAACCAGATTCTCGGAAAAAAAAGGGGGAAAGTATCATGCTTTTGATGAACAAAACGCTCCTGAAGCTCGCGCGCGGGCTGTGGGGGTGGATTGCGGCGATTGCCGGGATGAGTTTTCTGATTCTGGTCGGAACGACGGCACTGGCGGAGATTATTGCGGGCTTTTTGGGAAGCCTGTTTGCGCCGCAGGAGATTTTAAGTACAGCATGGCAGGCAGTAGCGGCCGCACTGTTTGCCGCAGTTGTCACATTCCTTGCACAGCTTGCAAAGGGACTGCTGGAATACAAAACGGCGGCGAAGGCGAGAACGAGCATGCGCCGGATTATTTTTTCCAAGGTGCTGGAGCTGGATGCAGGCGGAATCGAGAAAATCGGACCGGTGTCTGCCATTACAGCGTCTGTCGATGCCGTGGAGCAGATGCAGATGTACTACAGCACGTATCTGCCGAGCCTGATTTTCAGCGTAATCGCGCCGGTTTACCTGTTTTTCCACCTGAAAGACATCTCGCTTCCGGTGGCAGTCCTGCTGCTCATTGTCTCGCTGTTCCTGCTTCCGCTGCATAACGTTTTCCGCAGACGGATTGAGGAGCTGCGGAAGACATACTGGAAGTCACTCGACGATATGACGGGCTACTACATGGACAGTCTGCGAGGCCTCACCACATTGAAACTGTTCGACCGCGACGAGGAGCACGCAAGAGTCCTCGGCGAGAAGGCGGAGATCTTAAATCAGAACATCAACCGTTTTATGAAGATCAACTTTACCTCTTTCCTTGTGACAGAGGGTCTGATCTATGCGGCGATTGTAGCAGCGCTTGTCAACTCGGCGGCAAAGCTGGCATCGGGCAGCATTACGATTTCCCAGGCACTCGTTGTGCTGATGCTCTCGTACAGTTATTTTTCCTCAATCCGTCAGCTCATGAACGCGTCTCACAGCGCCCTGACAGCGATTTCCGCGGCGGGAAAAGTGGAAGAAATTCTCGATATGGATACGACACGTCCGTGCAATCCGTCTCTGCCGGAAGATACCGAACACTTTGCCGGCATCCGCATGGACCATGTTTCTTATGGTTATGAAGGCAGAAGCCGTGCCCTGCAGGATGTGTCGCTTACGATTCCGAAGGGTTCTGTCGTCGCGCTGGTCGGCTTATCCGGCTGCGGAAAATCCACGACGGCATCGCTCCTGATGCGTTTCTGCGATCCGAAAGAGGGCCATATCTATCTGGAAGGAACCGACTATCTGGCACAGAAGCCGGAGGAGGTGCGTAAAAAGATTGCCATGGTACCGCAGCAGGTGAATCTGTTCTCCGGTACGATCCGCGAAAATCTGCAGCTCGCCGATCCGGATACAGATGATGCGGCGATGATGGAAGCGCTGGAGGAGGCGGGGCTTGGCACGTTTGTGCGTTCTCTCAAAAAAGGCCTCGATGCGGAAGTTGGAAATGCAGGTGCATCGCTTTCCGGCGGACAGCGCCAGAAGATGGGAATTGCCCGTGCACTGCTCTCCAAGGCAGAATATATGATTTTTGACGAAGCGACCTCCAGCGTTGACCCGGAGAGCGAGCGTGAAATCTGGAAGACGATCGGTAATCTGGCGCATACGCGGACGCTGATTATTATCTCACACCGCATGGCATCGGTGCAGAATGCCGACTGTATTTACGTACTGGAAAAAGGCCAGGTTGCACAGAGCGGCAGCCACGAAGAGCTGATGGAGCAGGATGGACTGTACCGTGAGCTTGTGGTGCGTCAGAAAAATATGGAGGAGGAGACAGCATGAAACGGAAATTTGCATATTCGATTCCGGAAATGAACCGGCGGCTTCTGGCAATCGGAAGACCGATCCGGAAATATCTTGTCATTTCCACGCTTTCCAGCATCATCGGCGCCCTTTCCCATATGGGACTGATGGGCTTTGGTGCGCTGTGGCTTCTTGCGGCGGCCGGCTTTTGCAGCGGCACGGCACGATATGCGGCGCTCACTGTTCTCTGTGCGGCGCTGATTGCATTCTGCCGTTACCTGGAGGGCGTATTTTCCCATCTGGGAGCGTATGGAATCCTGGCGAAAATGCGGGTCCATCTGTATGAAGCGATCGACCGTGTCGCCCCGGCATACCTGATCGGACGGGAAACGGGAGACGTGATGAACATTGCCGTATCGGACATTGAAACACTGGAATTTTTCTTCGCACACACCATCGGCCCGATGTTTACGGTCATTCTTCTACCGGTGACAACGGTCGTTCTGGCGTACTGCGTCAATCCGCTGTACGCCTGGGTGCTGATCCCGATTTATGTGATGATCAGCGTCGTACTGCCGTTGATTGCGCTGAAAGCGGGACGGGGAATCGGCATGCGGTACCGGGAACAGCTCGGTGTACTGAAATCGAAAATCCTGGAGAGCGTTTACAGCATCCGCGATATTCAGATTTTCGGTGCGGGTTCCCGGCGGATGGAAGAGGTCGATGAGGCAAACCAGAACGTGAACCATGCATCGTTCTGGCTTACCGTACACCGCCAGACAATTGCATCGTTCCCGAACTTTTTCGTGTATCTGGCGAGAATCCTGATTCTGGTCTGCGCAGGCGTGCTTTCTTCGCGCGGCATCGACAACCCGGTCGGAACGATCGCAATCTCGTTTGCGGCGACGGCATCCCTGTCCTCTACCTTTAATCTGACCTTTGTTGTGACGAGTCTTCTCGAGACGTACGGGGCAGCGGAGCGTATCTTTCAGATTGAGGACACCCTGCCGGAAACGAGAGAGCCGGAGCAGCCGGTTTCCTGCGGCGAAATTCAGACGATTGAATTCCGGAATGTGACGTTTTCCTATCCGGGAACAGAGAAAAAAGTGCTCGATCACTTCAATTTTGTAATTCAAAAAGGCGACAAAATCGGAATCGCTGGGGAGTCCGGTGCCGGAAAGTCGACGATCCTGCGCCTGCTGCTGCGATTCTATGCGCCGACGGAAGGTGAAATTCTGATCAACGGAATTCCGCTCGAACAGATCAGCTTTGCAGAGCTGCACCAGCGCATTGCGTTCCTGGAGCAGGATACGTATCTGTTTGATGCAACGATCGCGGACAATATTGCCGTCGCAAAGCCGGATGCGTCCATGAACGAAATCCGCACGGCTGCAGAACGCGCCGGAATTGCGGACTTTATCGATACGCTGCCGGACGGCTATCAGACGGACATGGGTCAGATGAGTGCCCGTCTTTCCGGCGGAGAGCGCCAGAGAATCGGCATCGCACGGATTTTCCTTCGAGATCCGGACCTCTGCCTGATGGATGAGCCGTCAAGTGCCCTCGATGCCCTCCACGAGAAAGAACTGCTGCATACACTGAAAACAGAGTATCATGGAAAAACACTGCTGCTGATTTCTCATCGAAACAGCACGCTGACAGGATGCGATCAGATTCTGCATCTGCATCCTGCAAAATCATAAGGAATTAACCTTCATCCCACAATTCCAGAAAATCCTGAAGCTCGGACGGAAGGCGTCCTTTGCGCCAGGCGAGCAGGATTTCCGTTGTAAGGTCTGCACCCGTGATGGTGCAGGCCTTTAATTTTTGGGAAAGACGGAGCATAGAAGCCGGTAAAAGTGCGATGCCAAGCCCCTGTTCCGCCATCGTCATTGCCGTGCGGGCATCCTCACAGGTGAGATAGATATCGCAGAACAGACCGGCCTGCTCGAAAGCTGAGAGCATATATTTCCGGTAGCGGTTCGAGAGAATCAGCGGCTGCTCGGCCAGTTCCGGAAGGGAAAGCGTTTCGCGCCCGGCAAAGAGCGGGTGGGAGGGGAGTGCCATGGCGGTGATGCTCTCTTTTAACAGAGTTTTCGTCTCACAGCCGTTTAAGACGATCGGCGTGCGTAACGTAGTGAGGTCTACCATATGGTTTTCGAGCTGATCCTTTAAGGCAAAGGTAGAACCCTCATGGACATCGAAATGGACATGCGGGTATTTTTTTGAAAAACGCAGGAGATAGTCGGCGAGAAGTGAAACGGTGGATGGTGTCATTCCAATGTGAAGCGTTGCGGACTGACCGGATTTTACGACCTCGCGCCGGGTAAGGTCCGCAAGCATCAGAAGCGTTCCTGCCTGCTCGTACAGTGTTTTTCCGGCCTCTGTCAGCATGATTTTTTTCGTTCCGCGGATGAGAAGCGGCACCTGAAGTTCCTCCTCGAGCATTTTGATCTGATAGCTGAGAGGCGGCTGTGT
>CAVBNJ010000100.1:0-8612 GCA_963596755.1 bacterium | reverse complement strand
ATGCAGTTCAGCTTATCCTCCGGCAGGCAGTTCGCATGAACCTCGGAGAGTCCCAGTTTTCCTGCCATGTAAGCAGCTGCACTCTCATGGTCACCCGTTAAGAGCACCGGTGTAACGCCTGTCGCCTGGATTTCACGGATCGTATCCGGCGCATTCTGGCGCAGGGTATCGGAAAGAGCAAGGAATCCAGCCGCTTTGCCGTCCACAGCAAGATATGTCAGCGTACATCCTTTTTCCAGATACTGCTTTGCCGCATCCAGAAGCTCTGACGGCAGTGCAATGCCATTTTCTTCCATCATCTCCGGATTTCCGGCATAAATCCGTTTTCCTTCCACCTTTGCAGAAACACCGCGTCCCGGAACCATTTTGAACTCCTCCGGCTGCGGAATCGCCTGATTTTTCTGTTTCTTATAGCACTCTGTGATCGCCTTTCCCAGCGGATGCTCGGACCGAAGCTCTGCTCCAGCCGCCAGACGGTACAGCGTCTCCTCCGGATACTCCTTCGCAACACTCGCGGCCCCGATGACCTCCGGCACGCCGCGGGTCAGTGTTCCCGTCTTGTCAAACGTAATATACGAAACCGAAGCCAGCCGCTCCAGCGCATCGCCCTCCCGGACAAGAAAACCATGCTTCGTCGCATTTCCAACCGCCGCCATGATCGCCGTCGGCGTCGCCAGAACGAGCGCACAAGGACAGAACACAACGAGAATCGTCACGGCACGGATAATCTCTCCGCTCACCAGCCACGTAATCGCAGCCGCCGTCAGCGCAATCACCACAATCCAGGTCGCCCAGCGGTCCGCCAGCCCTACGATTTTCGCTTTTCCGGCATCTACCGACTGCACCAGGCGGATCATCCGCTGAATCGAACTGTCATTTCCGATCTTTGTCGCTTTCATATCGAAAGCACCGAACTGATTCACCGTTCCGCTCGATACTTCATCTCCCACGGTCTTATCTACCGGAAGGGATTCTCCTGTCATGACCGCCTGATTGACGGAAGTCTGACCGAAAGTAATCACACCGTCGACCGGAATCGTCTCGCCCGGCAGGACGCGGAGCATATCACCGATCTTTACTTCCTCTGCAGGAATCATTTCTTCTTTTCCGTTTTTCAGAATCCGGCGCGCCATCTGCGGTGTCAGATGAACCAGTTTTTCAATTCCGGCTCTCGCGTGGGCTACCGTCAGGTCCTCCAGAAGACCGCCGAGCTGCATAATAAACGCAACCTCGCCCGCTGCAAAGATCTCGCCGATGATGACCGACGCGATCAGCGCCAGCGATACGAGCACATCGGCCTTGATATCAAATGCTGTCACCAGTCCGATGATGGCTTCCAGGATAATCGGAACTCCGCACAGGATAATCGCGATCCATGCCAGATCCACACCGAACGGTTTCAGATGAAACACACTTGCCAGAAGAGAAATGCCGGAAAGTACCAACAGCGTGATATCCTTCTTCGTTCCTCCCCACTCGAGAAACTCCTCTAACTTTTTCACACTACTTCCTCCTTTTATACCTATAGGGGTATATGTTTCTTACGTTCTTCAGTATACCTATAGGGGTATGGGTTGTCAAGAGGAATTAAAAAAACTTCCGACAGCACTTTTTTTCGCTTCTGTCGGAAGTTCCCTTTCGATTTTATGATCTTATTTCTATTTCATATTCGCGAACCGCTCCACAGCCTTCGTAAACTGTGCAATCGTCTGATCCGCATCCCCATGCTCGATGCCGTCGCGCACGCAGTGCTGAATATGGCCCTCGAGGACGACCTGTCCTACTTTGTGAAGCGCCGATTTTGCCGCATTGATCTGCGCCAGGATATCCTCACACGGCACATCCTCATCCACCATGCGGTCGATCGCCTGCACCTGGCCGATGATTTTTTTCAGACGGCGGTGCAGATTGTCCGCATCCATACACTGTTTCATGTTGTATCCTCCTTATCCAAGAACCGTAATCCCCACTCTATCTCATCGGCAGCGTCACAAATGTGCAGTGCTCTTCCTCTTCTGCCTCCTGCGCGATCAGATTCCGGATATTCTGCATACGGTTGTCCAGCTCGGCGCTCTGCCTTGCACAGTCATAGAGCTCCTCCTGCAGATATTTGACATGATTCTCCGGGATATTTTTCTTGTAGCGCATCTTGTGCTCCAGGCTCGCCCAGAAATCCATCGCGATCGTGCGGAACTGCACTTCCACGTACACCAGTTTTTTCGTATCCTGCAGGAAAATCGGCACCTGCACAATCAGGTGAAGACTGCGGTAGCCGCTCTCCTTCGGATGCTGAATATAGTCTTTGCGCTCAATCAGCGTAATATCGTCCTGTTTCAAAAAGCTGTCCGCCAGCTTGTAAATATCGCTCGGGAACGAACAGATCACACGCACACCGGCAATATCGCGGATATTCTCTTCAATGGATTCCAGCGTAACCGGAATATCTTTCACACGGATTTTGCGCATGATGCTCTCGTACGATTTTACTCTTGTCTTGATGCCTTCGATCGGGTTCTGGTCATAGGAAAGCGAGTATTCCTGATTCAGCACTTTGAACTTTGTCTCGATTTCCATGATGGCGCACTGATAATACGACATCAGAAGATCGAACGGCTTTTTATTTTTCTGCATCATCTGGATAAACTCGTCCGATAAAAGATTCTGCTTTACGAACTCATCCCGCCTTGACTCAATCAGAGTTTTTCCCTGTTTCTTAATTTCCTCCAGTACTTCGAGGTTTTTCATCATCCGTTATCTTTCCTTCCTGAAACTGAATTCTCTGCCTTTTATGCTACCATCTTGCGTCCGCAAAGTCAAATTTTTTATTCTGTATTACTCCACTTTCAGCATCCGGTATCCGACGCCGATATGCGTCTGAATATACTGTGTCTGGTCCCCGCCCTTTTCCAGCTTTTTCCGAAGTGTCGCCATGAAAACCCGAAGAGATGCAATATCATTGTCCCAGCTGCTTCCCCATATCTTCTGCGTAATGAACGTATGGGTCAGCACCTTTCCCACATTCTGAGACAGCAGGCAGAGCAGTTTGTATTCAATCGGCGTCAGATGAAGTTCCTCTCCGGCAAGATATGCACATCCCGCTGCATATTCGATCCGCAGTGCACCGTTTTCAAAAACAGCAGACTGTACCCCATTGTCCGACTGCATCTGCGCCAGACGGCGCTGTGTCACTCGAAGCCGCGCAAGCAGTTCTTCCACGGAAAACGGTTTGGTCAGATAATCATCTGCTCCGGCATCCAGCGCCTCGATTTTATCACTGTCCTCACTCCTTGCACTGATCACGATAATCGGCATATTGGACCAGCTTCGGATCTTTTCGATCACCTCTACGCCGTCGATATCCGGCAGCCCAAGATCGAGCAGCACAATATCAGGATTGTGCGTCGATGCCTCCATAATGGCACCTGCGCCGTTTTTCGCGGAAATATATTTGTAATCGTGTGTTTTTAATGTTGTTGTAATCAGATTGTGGACCGGCGTATCATCCTCCACGACCAGAATCAATGTTTTATTCATTTAAATTTACCTCACTGAGCGGCAGGGTAAAACGGAAGCAGCATCCGTGCGGATCATTTTCCTGAAGCGTCAGCTCCCCGCCGTGCGCATTTACAATCGAACGGCAGAGTGCCAGTCCAAGGCCAAGGCTTCTGCGGCTGTCGCTCACCTTGTTTTTTCCGGAATAGAACATTTCGAATACATGCTCTCTGGACTCCTTCGGGATGCCTGGCCCGTTATCTTCTACTGCAATCCACACTTTTTTCTCTTCTGTTCCGGCTGTAATCCTGATTTTTGATCCTGCCTGTGTATATTTTACTGCATTATTGACCAGATTCACCAGTACCTGTACGATCAGCTTTGCATCCATGCGGGCAAGCAGCACATCTTCCCCGCAGTCTACGATTATCTGATGCTCCTTTTTCCGCCGCTCCACATGGCGCAGCGCCTCGTTGACCACATCCTCAACCACCTGATCCGAAAGCTGCAGTTTCACACTGCCGTCTTCGATTTTTGTAAGCGCAAGCAGATTTTCCACCAGTTCCGTCAGCCAGCCGGCATCCTCATAAATATCTGTAAAAATCTGCCTGCGCATGGTTTCATCCAGTGCGTCAAAATTGCTGAGAAGCGAATCCGCATTGCCCAGAATCGATGTCAGCGGCGTCCGCAGATCATGCGAAATTGTCCGAAGCAGATTGACGCGAAGCTGCTCATTTTTCGCCATAACTGCCGCTTCTTCCTTCTCTCTCGCACTTTGTTCCCGGTCCAGTGCCATCGCACACTCTCCCAGAATGGAAAGCAAGATACTGTTTTCAAAGGCATCCAGCGGCTTTTGGCCAATCGAAATGCCGATCACGCCGTATCCATGCTGCGCCGCATAGATGGAAAGATACAGATACGGTTCTTTGGAAAACCGTTCTGTCGTGGCTCCCGCACGCTTCCGGTTCTCCAGAACCCACTGTACCATTTTCTGTTCCTGCGCTTCAAAGACTTTTTCCGTCCTGTTTCCCGTCTCCGCTGTATAAAGTGTTCCCTGGACTATTTTATTTTCCTCTTTTCCGGCCGGTGCCGCAACCAGATCCCTTCCCAACAGTTTGACAAGCTGTGTCGCTGTGATATCAAAAATCTCGGCGGCATTCTCCGCTTTCTGCAGAAGCTGGCTGGTATTAAATAATATTTTTGTCCGGAAAGCATCTCTTGCTGACAGTTTTGCATTTTCTTTTAATTTTGATGCAAGCGTACCTGTCAGAATGGAAATACCCAGCATGATGGCAAAGGTCACCGGGTAGCCGGAACCGTATGCATACAGCGTCAGCCGCGGTTCTGTCAGAAAATAATTAAAGAGGACGACACTTGCCACAGAGCTGATCACACTGCACGTGTAGCCGCTGGTCAGAATGGACGTCATCATAACGCCGACGAGATACACCGTAATAATATTGGCATCGGTAAACCCAAGCCGGAAAAAGATCTCTCCAATTCCGGTCGCTGCCGCCAGAAGGAGGACGGTGATCAGCAGTTCCTTCCAGGAGGGAAGATCCATCCGGTCCAGAAATGTTTTTCGTTTCCGGTAGCTCCGGTACACATCCGAATCCGGAATAATATGAATTTCCAGGTCGGGCACCAGATCCGTCAGGCGTTCGGTCCATACTCTCCTGCGCTGAAAATATCCCTGACGCATCATACTTTTTCCAATCACAATCCGCGTTACCTCGGAAATTCTTGCATACTCTGCAATCTGCAGCGCAATGTCCTCGCTGTGCGTTGTTACAATCTCCGCCCCGCTCTGTTCTGCCAGACGGATATGCTTCTGCAGTCTTGCCAGGTCCTTCGGATTTTTTTCTGTTTTCTCTGCCGCATCTGCTGTCTGCACATACAGTGCTGTAAAATTAGCCTGAAATGCCTGCGCCATCTGCGCCGCAGTCCGGATAATTTTTTCATTCGACGGCGAAGAGGACAGACACACCAGAATATGTTCTTTCTTCTCTGTTTTCTGTTTTTCTTTTTCCATCGGTCTCACCCCGCCTCTCATTGTAGATCATAACCCTCGGAAAATCTATGGTCAGGAAGCCTTTTTTTGCACGGTTTCCGTCTCTTTTCTCTCCAGATTCTCCTCCTGTCCCACTTCTTCTCTCCTGTTTTCCGTGAAAAATGCCTCTATTTGATCTACCAGCACGCCGGTAAATCCAAAACCGGCGAGAGAAACCAGGAGCAGTCCCACATTGATCACGGGAATCACCTTCCTTTCAGATCCGAAAGCATTTCTGAATTGCTTTGTATTCGCCAAGAACCAGTATGGTGTCCGCTCCGTCCAGAACTGTTTCTGCCGACACGGCAACATCGGTTTTTCCAGATTTTTTCGTCGCCAGAATATTAATTCCGTATTTTTTCCGGATATCAAGCTGACCGACATTTTTTCCAACCCATGCCTCCGGAATTTCAACTTCAAAAATAGCGTATTGATCATCAATTTCGATGTAATCAAAAACATGATTGGAACTGTAACGGATTGCTGTCCATTTTGCCATCTGTTTTTCCGGATAAATGACCTGATCCGCTCCATTCCGCAGCAGAAATTTTTCCTGCACATCTCTTTCCGCCCGGGATACGACCCATTTTGCGCCGAGTTCCTTCAATAAACACGCCGTTTCCAGCGAATCCTGAAAGCTGCTTCCAATCGTCACAATGCACACATCATAGTTTCCTACCCCAAGGGAGCGCAGAAATTCCGCATTCACACTGTCTCCGATCTGTGCATTCGTCACATACGGCATCACGGCGTCAATCCGTTCCTCATTGCGGTCTACCGCCATGACCTGATGACCAAGCTGGTTTAAATGCATGGCAATGTGTCTTCCAAACCTTCCCACTCCAATTAATAAAATATTTTTCATCTGTTTTCTTCCTCTTTTCTTTATCCTACATTTATTTTTTCCAGCGGCAGCTTTGCATGCGCTCTTTTTTTCCCCGGCAGCGCAGCATAGACAAGTGTCAGACCGCCGACTCTTCCAAGAAACATCAGTACAATCAGGATTGCTTTCGAAAGCGTACCAAGATGCGGTGTGATTCCAAGTGTCAGACCAACCGTTCCGACTGCTGATGCCGTCTCAAACAGACAGGCTGAAATCGGCAGATTTTCTGTCACGCTGATCACAATTCCTCCCGTCAGCACCAGAAAGAGATACAGCATGAGAATGGTAGATGCATTTTTTAATACTTCCTGTCCGATCCTGCGGCCAAACATCTGCGTATCCTCTCTCTGACGAAAAGTAGCGGATGCATTTGCTGCCAGCACGGCAAACGTTGTAATTTTCATTCCGCCCGCTGTCGATCCCGGCGCTCCGCCGATCATCATCAGTACAATCATCAGTGCCTGCGAGGCTCCCGTCATTTCTGACAGATTCGCCGTATTAAAGCCGGCCGTTCTTGTCGTCACGGACTGAAACAGCGCACAGAGCACCCGCTCCCCTGCCGGTCTTCCGGAAAAATCCCGGAAATAAAAAAACAGGGCCGGTCCGAAAATCAGAAGCAGGCTCGTAAGCATGATCACTTTACTCTGCATACTGTACTGACGGAACCGAAATTTTTTCGTGCAGATATCATCCCAGGTCAGAAATCCGATTCCGCCGGTCACAATCAGGCTCATAATGGTAAAATTGACCAGCGGATTTTTCACATAGGAGGTCAGCGACGGATACAGACTTCCTGTTTTCCCCAGCAGATCGAATCCCGCATTGCAGAACGCAGACACAGAATGAAACACTGCCATCCAGATTCCCTTTCCGCCATAATCCCGGAAAAACACCGGCAGAAGAAGCATTGCTCCCAGCAGTTCAATTCCAAACGTTCCCTTCAGAATAAAACGCGTCAGCCGTACGATCCCGCCTACTTTCGGAGCTGAAATCGCATCCTGCATCGTGCTCCGCTGCATCAGTGAAATTTTTTTCCCGGAGAGCATTGCGATCGAAACAGCAATCGTAACGACACCAAGACCGCCGATCTGAATCAGCAGCAGAAGAACCGTCTGACCAAAGTATGACCAGTAACTCCCGGTATCCCTGACAGCCAGTCCCGTTACGCAGACGGCGGACGTGGAGGTAAACAGTGTTTCGGTAAAGGGGGTTATGTTTCCTTCCCGCGAAGAAACGGGCAGCATCAGCACCAGCGCTCCTGCCAGAATCACTCCTGCAAACCCCAGAATGATAATTTCAAACGACGACCATTGCTTCCGGTGCCGTTGTTTTATCTTCAACATTTCTTTTTCACTCCTTCTTTTTGATTCCTCCTTATTTTAGAGACTTCCGGTTTAAAAACGTATAAATACCTTTTCATCGATATTAAGATTGTATAAAGATTTCCGGATTCTGATCCCCGCAGGACAAAAAAGAGCAGGAAATGCACTTTTATTTCTGCGCATTTCCTGCTCTTTTCATCCCTGCTTTTCTTCTGTTTTTTATTTTCTCACATGTTCCTGCATCGCCTGGCGGATTTTTTTCATGTCGAGCGGTTTCATCAGATGATCGTTCATGCCGGCTTCCATGCTCTGCTGAATATCGTCCTGGAATGCGTTGGCCGTCATGGCGAGAATCGGCACATCCCCGGCATCCCGGCGCGGGAGGGCACGGATCTGCCGTGTTGCTTCGAGGCCGTCCATCACAGGCATCATGATGTCCATGAAAATAAAATCATACGTAAATTCCGGTGACTCTGCAAACCGCTCAACGGCTTCTTTTCCATTGTCTGCCGTCGTGAGTACAAGTCCCTCGTCCTCGAGCAGCATTTTCGCAATTTCCTGGTTTAATTCATTATCTTCCACAAGAAGCGCCCGTTTTCCGGTCAGATCTACTTTTTCCCGTTTCTTCGGGTTCTGCACGCTTTCCTGTCCTGCCGTATCAATCTCAAATGGAATCGTGACGCGGAACGTCGTTCCCACGCCCTCTTTACTCTCCAGCTCAATCGTTCCGTCCATCTTCTCCACAAATTTCTTCACGATCGACAGACCAAGACCCGATCCGCTGTACGTGGAAACAGACTCTTTTCCCTCCTGCGTAAACGGCTCGAACGCCCTCTTCTGGAACTCCTCGCTCATGCCGATGCCG
>CAVBNJ010000099.1:0-8768 GCA_963596755.1 bacterium | reverse complement strand
TAGTAAATCATGGCAATACTCCTTTTTTATAAAATATTTTTATGATAATGCTTCTTTTGCAGCCTCTTTCGATGCAAACGGACCCGGCAGCGGATGAATGCCCTGGCGGTTTCCGAAGTAGTCGTACTGGAACACAATCGGCGTTCCGTCCGGATTCTCATATTTCTGTTCCGGCTCAAACGCCATGCCGAGCGTCTCGGTCGAGATCACTGCACACGCACTCTCCGGCAGATAATCGTAAACGTTTGTCGTGAGTTTCCAGCTTCCGTTCTCCTCTTTCACGCCAATCGTGATTTCATGCTCCGTATCAACCACAGCGTCCTTCTCCTGCTCCGCCGGTTTCGCCCCGTTGAAGTAAACGTTTCCGCCGAGCCATACCGGCAGCTTTTCGTAATACAGATCCGGTGATTTTCCGGAGCCCATGCCGCAGTAGCCCTCAAATCTTGCCGCATATTCTTCAAACGTCGGATATCCGCTGTACGGCACCGTTCCTGCAGTCAGGTTTCCGTCATCCCACTCATTATCTCCGGTTGCTTTGCGAATTTCTTCCATTCCCGCGCGGACCGGTTTCTGGATAAAGATGTTGTTGTAGAACCGGCAGTCTCCGTGAAGAACCGTCATAAATCCGTTGATCTCCGTGCGGTGCGGCACATGGTACGGGGTGTAGCGCGGCGACGGCAGCTTGTCGGAACCATTGTTGACACCGCGGCCGACAGCGGTAAACGATCCCGCGATCAGATTATGTACCACCGCAACTCCCTGCGTTGCCAGCTTCATCGCGCGGTCGGAAAGCAGCACGTTGTTGTCCACCAGCGTCGGTCCATGGGAAATCTCGATAAAGATATCCTCTCCGATTCCATCGATGCTGTCCAGGTTTGCATTCTCCTCATTCGGCAGTGTATTATCGTGGAACAGGTTCTGCGTCACACGCGTACCCTGTGCCTGCCAGTCGAGCCAGAGACCTCTTGTGCAGTGGTGGAAATGGTTTCTGCGGATAATGACATCGATCGCCGCATGCATCTTGATGCCGCCGATCTCCGCGCCCGCAAGGTTCTGTTTGTTATTGATATGGTGAATATGGTTGTCCTCAATGATCGAGAACACGCCGCCTAAGTGGCCCACAATACCAGTCTGTCCGCAGTCGTGGATGTTGCACCGGCGGATGATGTGGCTTCCGATGTTCTCCTTCGTCCAGCCCTCTCTCTGCGCCTGGCAGATGCAGTCACGCTCCGTCTGTGTGCCGTCCTTGAATTTCCATTTCAGCCATTTGTTATCGTTGTTCGGCTGTTTGTATTTTCCGAGTGAAATGCCCGAGCACTTCGAATCCGAAATCTCGCAGTCCTCGATGATCCATCCCTTCGACCAGTGCGGTCCAACCATGCCTTCCTGATATGCGGTCGGCGGAGCCCACTGTGTTGCCGCCTGTTTTACGACAAAACCGGACAGCGTGATGTAGCCGACACCCTCTTTCGACGGATAGAAACAGTTCTCACGCACGTTGATTTCCACCGTCTCCTCATTCGGATTTTTGCCCTGGAAATTTGCATAGAAAACCGTCTCATTTTTCTCTTCATCCTGCTTTGCATACCACGTGTAAACCGTGAACGCCTGATCCCAGGATTTCTTATAAATCTCCGGCTTTTTCACCTTGTCCAGGCTCGTTACCTCGTACATGGATTTTCCGTTCAGATACACCTCACCGGTGTGTACCGTGTACGCCGCAATAAACCAGTCGCCGCTGACCAGTGTCGTATATGGATTGTAATTTCCAAAAATTCCATTCGAAACACGCGCTGTCCACACATCCCCCTCGAAATGCTCCCAGTTATCCACAATTTCCGCACCGGTAATCACAGCTTTTCCCGGTTCTACAGAGCGGTACACGATTCTCGCGTCCTCGCATCCCGCATTTGCCGGATCAACATACTCCCGGTACACGCCAGGCGCAACAAGCACCTCGTCACCCGGCTTTGCCATTTTTGCCGCCTCCGAAATCGTCTGGAACGGATATTCCTTCTGTCCGTTTCCGCTCCGCACGGCGCTTCCATCTACATAAATCTGCATTTTTGCTTACCTCCCGTTTCTTCGCTTTTCACAAGATTTAAAAGCATTTTTTGTAAGTTTTTGCCAAAACCAGATCCGTTTCCGTCCGGTTTCTGCTTTTCCTCACAAATCTCATATCTTAACAATAATACAGATCCGCCCGAAACACTACTTATATGTTGCCGACCATTGCCCAGATCTTGTGATTTTTTCTGGGAAAATCCGGGATTCTGTTGTATAATACGGTTTATCAGACACGGAGGATTTTCTGGCTATGAAAAACGATTCAACTTCCTTTTTTGAAAATAATCATTTTGCAAACAGTTACGTCTACGACATTTCGATTTCGCATGTCCCAGCCTATTTCGGGCTGCACTGGCACCACTATATCGAGATCGTGCTTGCCGAGGACACCGGCATCACCTATGAGGTAAACGGCACATCCTACCCGCTGCAGCCCGGCGACCTTCTCTTTATCTGGCCCGGCGAGCTGCACGCCGTTTCCACAACAAATAGGGCGCACCGCCTGATCATGCTTCAGCTCGACGCGGATTTTCTCGAAAAACGTGTGGATTTCCAGTCCGTCGCCTACCTGTTCTATCAGATCCGTCTTCTGAACCAGAACAATTTTCCGGAAATCGAAAAGCTCCGCGGATTTCTGACGGACCTTCGCGAGCTCTCCCGCTCCGGCGCCAGTTTTTCGGAGCTGCGCGGATGCGTTCTGCTGTATCAGTTTTTCATCCTGCTCGGTGAAAATCTCTCCGTTCCGACCGAAACCGCCGCGCCGCAGAAAACAGGCCACTCCGCGCAGGTGCGCCGTCAGATGATCGCCGCATGCACGTGGATTTCCACCCACTGCACCGAACCGGTTTCCCTCGAAGAAGCCGCAAAGGTCGCCGGCTTTTCCCGCTACCATTTTTCAAAGCTGTTCCGCGAATACACCGGCCTTTCCTTCACGGATTTCATCGCCAGAGAGCGGCTCCGCATCGCTGAAAATTTATTAAAAAAACCGGACCTCACGATCACCGAAGTGTCGCTCGAATCCGGTTTTAACAGTATTTCTACGTTCAACAGAGTCTTTCTGAAATTTAAAAATGTAAGTCCTACCGATTTCCGGCAGATGTACCTGCAGTCCTATCAGAAATAGGAACCTCCCGGCCGTGTCCCATCAGCGCCACGGTCTCGATCAGCTTTTCGCCGTCCAGCGGTTTCGTCAGGAAAACATGGATTCCCGAATAGAAGCACTCAATTCTCGCCTCCTCGGACACATACGCCGTGACCGCCGCGAGCGGAATCTGTTCGGCATCGCTGCGCCCGGAACCGCGGATCGCGCGTGCCGCCTCGTACCCGTTCATCACAGGCATCATGATATCGAGCAGCACCGCCTGGAATGTTCCCTCCGGCTCTGCAAGATACGCATCGACGGCCTCCTGTCCATTTTCAACGGCGGTGACATGGGCGCCTGCCTCCTCGAGAAGCAGTTTTGCGATTTCGAGGTTCAGCTCATTATCCTCCGCCAGAAGAACGTTCATTCCGGCAAGCTCCAGCGTGCTGTCCGACGCGGCTTCCTCCGGTATCACTTCTCCCTGCACCGGCTCCTCCGGTTTTTCCGCTTCTGATGCCACATCAAACGGCAGTTCCAGTGTAATCGTGCTTCCGACATCTTCTTCACTTTCCACCAGAATAGATCCGCCCATCTGATCGACGAGCGATTTTACAATCGACATGCCAAGACCGAGTCCCGGGTAAATGCCGCGCGCACCCGACTGCTCCTGTGAAAACGGTTCGAAAATATGCTCAAGATACTCTTTTTTCATCCCGATTCCCGTGTCGGAAATCCGGCAGCAGTATACCACTTTATCCGCACTTTTTCTGCTCACCCGGTCTGTCCAGATGATGCGTCCGCCCGGTTTGTTGTATTTGACTGCATTTCCAAGAATGTTCTGAAAGATCTCCCCGAGCTGGGTGAAACTGCCGTAAACCATCGGCCACGGATGCTCTCCGCCGCTCTCATACGCCAGAGAAATTCCGGTCTCCCCGGCCTGCGCCGCTGCAAAATGGTGTGCCTCTGCAATCAGTTTTTCCAGATCAACCGGCTCTTTCGGAAGTTCCATCTCACCGCTCTCCAGCCTGCTCATTTCCAGCACATTGTTGACCAGATCGAGCAGATGGTATGCCGACTCTTTTGCTTTCTTCTGATTTTCTTTCCGCTGCTGCTCATCCTCACACGATGCATTCAGTTCCAGCATGCCGAGAATGCCGTTCAGCGGCGTGCGGATGTCATGTGACATATTCCGCAGGAACAGAATTTTCGCCTGATTTGCCTGCTCCGCTTTTTCAAGAGCCTCTTCCAGCGCTTTTTTCTGCTCCGCTTCGTGCTGTGCCATCGCATGAAGGCGGTGCACATAAATTGCCACGAGCAGGAAAATGATGCAGAAAACGATCAGAAGACCCGCAAGAAATACATCAAAATGATCGCGGATCTGATCCCGGAGCGAGTACGTCAGCAGCCCGTCCAGGTACTGGTATGCATGATTCAGACCGTATTCATCACCAAGAATGCTCATACCGTGGTTCAGCACGCGAAGCAGTCCTGTATTTTCCGGCAGGACGCCGAAACAGCGCGCATCCGAAACGGCCATCGGCGATACCAGCAGCTCTTTTTTTGCACTGACAAGCTGTGATACGCGGAGGGAATTGACAACGGTACTGTCCGCTTTGCCACTCTTTACCGCATCTATACATAGCTCAATTGAGTCATAAAATAAAATTTCCGCATCTGGAAAATTGGTAATCGTATAGTAATACTGCAGCAGATTATGACGGTTGACTGCAATTCTCGCCGTCGTATTCTCGTTAAAACTCTTGGAATACACGAGATTCATCGCACAGTTCACAACAACGGAACTCTGCCGGTATCCGTCCTGTTCTGCATACCATGTCTCACCGCCCACCGGAAAAATAAAATCAACTTTTTTATCTTTCAGCGCTGTGATCATTTCCTCATGGCTGTCATACCCCTGAAACACAATGTCCGGCTCATAATTTCCCGGCAGCACATCGAAAAGATCCGGCACGATATCCGCGATCAGGCCTGTCGCATTTCCATTTTTATCCGTGTCACAGTACGGCAGATAGTTGTTCAGATAGCCAACTTTCACCGTCGGATGAGCCTCCATCCACTCCTGTTCCTGCTCGGACAGAAAGACGCTGACCGAACTCTCCGCCGAATACTGGTTCCGCAGTTCCTCAAGATACTGTGCATTCTGTTCATCCAGCAGAAGAAGCGCCGCATTTAACTGCTCGAGAAGCTCCGGTTTTTTCTTTGCCACACACAGGTAATACGGCTCTTTTCCAATTTTTTCCACCGGCACAATTCCGGCGTACGACGATGCCACGTTGTCCGCGCTGACAAAACCGTCCAGCGAACCGCTGTTGAATGCATCGGCGCACCGCTCAATGCTGTCGAAATAGCAGATATCAATATTCGCCTGTTCGATCTCTTTCCACGACGCCAGGCTCTCCGCCATTTTGGAATTATGCACCGCGCCGATCTTTTTTCCGGCATACGAACCAATATTTCCGCTCTGCATCGAAGCGTCGTCCGCGTCCTTGTAAATATAGAATGTCTCACGGATCATCTCCACATCCGGGTACAGAATTTCCTCGCTGCGTTCTTTGTTATAGGCAATGCTCGCCATCAGATCGATTTCACCGTTTACAAGTTTTTCATACAGTTCATCCCACGTCCCATAGACGTATTCATACCGCCAGCCTGTGTACGATGCCACCTTCTGGAGATATTCGTATCCATATCCCCGTTTCGGCTGATCATCGCTCATTCCTTCCTGAAAGTCTTTCGCCTCGTAGTAGCCGACCCGCACAACGGTTTCATCGGCCGCGGCTGCGGGAACGGCCCCCAGGCGGATTCCGTACAGCATGAGAAGCAAAACAGTCAGATACCGGAGAATTCTGCGGAAATTCCATCTGATTTCTGTATTCCTTTCCACGATTCTCTCCTTTCCTGTTCCGCCGGGCAAGCTGATTTTTGTGCTCTGCCGCCCGGCGGTTTTTCTGCTGTTTCTACTGCTCTTTTTCCGGTACCGGAAGTGCTTCCGGCCGCTCGCAGGTGGACGGTACGTTCTCGAATGCGCCTGATTTCGCGCTCTTCATAATCTGATCAATCACATCGAGTACATGGTATGCCATTTTGGCATTCGCGCGGTTCGGTCTGCCCTCGGCAATTGCCTCTGCCATCTCGGACGGGCCGAGGCCGCGGCTGTTTTCACTGTAGTCGAAACCGTAATCCAACACCTCCGGAACCGCCTGCTGTGTCCAGTCTTTTACGCCTGGAATGTAAACGATATCGCCGCCGAAGTTATTCGGGTCAACAAGTTTTAAGATACCTTTTTTGCCGTAAATCGTGAACACCGCCTGATCGTTGATGGTGCTGTCGCCATTCACACAGAAGGTTCCCGTCACGCCGTTTTTCATTTCGAGGATTGTGAAGACCTGGCTTTCGTTGTCGTAGGCAAACTCCTGACCGTACTCCGGGCTGTCCGGAATGATGTTGACACGCTTCGGCGCAAGATTGCGCACGGAGGAAACGACACGGTCCACCGGTCCGAAGAGGCTGACGATGGCGGTCAGATAATAAACGCCGAAATCGTAGCAGATACCGCCGCCCGGCATCCGAAGGAACTTGAAGATGCTTGCCAGCAGATCGAGGTCACGGTTCGCGCACGCTTCAAACGAGGTTACTTCGCCGATCAGACCGTCATCGATCGCTTTTCTTGCCGTCTGCAGTGCCGCTCCAAGGAAGGTGTCCGGTGCGGAACCGAGATAGAGGTGTTTTTCCTCTGCCAGTTTGATCAGACTCATTGCCGTCTCCGGTGCGAGCGTCATCGTCTTTTCGGTATAAACGTGTTTTCCCGCTTCCAGTGCCTGGCGGATCAGTCCCTCGTGGGTCGGCGCCGGTGTCAGAATCACGATCATCTCAATCGAATCATCCGCGAGAATTTCCTCGTACGTGCAGCCTTTGATGCCGTACTGCTCTGCTTTCTTTTTCGCATTTTCAATATGTCCGGCACAGCATGCTGCGACTTCAAGATTATCAAATCGGTTGATCATATTTGTCAGATAAATATCACTGATTGCACCGCAGCCGACAACACCGACTCTCATTTTTTTCGTTTCTTTTGTTCCCATCTGTAAAAATCCCCTTTACGTTTTGTTTTCTATTTCTTTTCTGATAAAAACCCTGTATCTTTTTTATACAACGAAATGTCTGAAAATACAAGCATTCCACCCGATGTTTCCCCGGAAAGACGGCAAAAACCGCCCGCTTTTTCTGCAAATTTTACTGCAGAACCGCGGACGGTCTTTTTGTTTACTCTACGCTTTTCAGCGATTCAATCATATCAATTTTTCTTAACCGGTAGAACATCATAAAGTTGACGAACAGGGCAAACGCCAGAGTAATAAGGGCGCTCCAGCCGTAGCTTCTCGGGAAGACATTCCGGCCGAACATCATCAGATCGACTTCGACTGTCTGAATGACATAATGATGTAAAAACGTTCCGATTCCCATGCCGGCGATGATGCCGAACAGCGTCAGCACCATGTTTTCACGGTACACGTACGATGCCACTTCTCCATCGAAGAAACCGAGCACTTTCAGCGTCGCCAGCTCTCTCTGCCGCTCGGTAATGTTGATGTTGTTCAAGTTATACAGCACGACAAATGCCAGCAGGCCTGCCGATACGATCAGCACCACGATAACGATATCGAGCGAGCGGAGCATGTTGTCAATCTGGTCAATCAAGTCGGATGTGAACGAGATTGCCGCCACGCCGTCGTATGTCATAATTTTTTCTCCCAGTGCCGTTTCATATGTACTCGAGGTATCCTGATATTTCAGTAAAAGCTGGTTGTAATCCGGCGATTCACCGAACAGATCCTCGTAGAGATCCGGGGCCAGATACAGATAATGGCGCACGTAGTTTTCGACGATCATCGAGATCTTTACATCTACGATCGTATCGCCTTTTTTGAGCTGAACGGTGTCGCCCGCTTTCACACCGAGCATCGTCGCCGTCTTTTCGCTGATCGCTGCGCCGCCGTCGGTCGGGAACTCGTAACTTTCGCCGCTCTTTCGGTCGCGGAACGCATAGAAGTCATCGAAATTCGTCAGGTCTTTCGGTACTTCGAGCACCGCGTCCACAGTCTTTTTATCAGTCTGCAATTCAATGTTCTGGCAGTACATTTCCAGCAGTTCGTCGATGCCGCTGTAGTTTTCCAGTTCGGTCTGCAGCGATTCTTTTTCGGATTCATCCACATCCGAATTCAGCACGGCATTCGCCTGATACGTAAAGAGGCTGACGAACTGATTTTTCGCAATTGCGGTGATGGAATCCTGAAGGCCGAAGCCGACGAGGATCAGACCCATGCATCCGCCGATGCCGATGACGGTCATAAAGAATCGTTTTTTGTACCGCACCAGATTTCGAACGGTTGATTTCTGCGTAAAGTTCAGATGTTTCCAGATCACGTTGATCCGCTCCAGGAAAATCCGCTTGCCGTTTTTCGGCGCCTCCGGCCGCATCAGCTCTGCCGGGCCTGCCGCGAGTTCTTTGTAACATGCCGCGATCGTCGCCACACCGGTACAGCCTGCGCTTGCCAGTATCGCAAGTCCGCCCTGTGTCCAGTTCAGCGGGGTCATATAG
>CAVBNJ010000098.1:0-8823 GCA_963596755.1 bacterium | reverse complement strand
AACCTCGCCGAGCATCGAAGCGCCGTCATCCATGGCGAACATCTTTTTCAGAACCTCCTCGCCCTGCTCTGCGTGGCAGTCAACGACTCTTCCGTCCTTGAAATCAACGGTAAAGTTGTTGATGACCTGTCCAGACCAGCTTAAGGGTTTGGTGGAAACGAGGCGGCCTTCGCATTTTCCTCTCATCGGGCTGGTGAAAACTTCCTCGGTCGGCATATTCGGAACGAAGAAGACCTTGTTCAGATGGTTGATATCACCAGCGCCGCTCCATTTTGCGCCCGGAATCAGCTCAACGGTAAAATCGGTTCCGTTTTTGCTGGTGTAATGCAGTTTGTGGAACGCCTGCTCGGTCATCCATTTTGCCTTGCTGATCATGCGGTCGCTGTGTGCCTGCCAGATCTTTTCGATATCTTCGCCTTCTTTTAAGTACAGGCAGTCGAAAATGGCATTCCACAGTTTCTCAACGGCAACATCCTCCGGCTCGCCCGGGAATACTTTTGCAGCCCATGCCGGTGATGGAGCGGCAACGATCAGCCACTGATGTTTTCCATCGATCTGGTCGCGGTATTTTTTCGTTACTTTTGCGCGCATCTGGCGGACGGTGGAGAGCAGATCAGCGGAGATGCCGGAAAGCTCGTCCGGATCGGAGGAGTCGATGAAAATGCGGACCGGCAGATCCACAGTCATCTGTTTGAGACGCTCTTCCTCCCAGGTCTGAACGGTACCGAGTGTTTCTGCGGATGCGTACTGATAATTCAGTTTGTTGATCGGACCGCACTCCCAGATTACTTCAACATAGCTGGCACCGGCTTTATAGCACTCTTCGGTAACCATCGTAGCAAGCTGAACCTGGTCAACACCGGCCTGCAGGCGGACACGCTGTCCTTTCTGTACATTTGCGCCGATTTTTACGATCAGCTCTGCGTATTCTCTTAATTTTACTTCGTTCATGATAAAGTTCTCCCTCTTGATAAAATTTTAAAACTGGAATGGCTCGTTAAACGCTCCATAATACGAAACCGGTTCGCCCGCCGAAAGCAGATGATGGACATCGCCGACGGTCTGGCAGCGGAAGTAGACTTCGCCCGGTTTGCGTTCTTCGGTTCCGACGATCGTGACGGAAGTCGGCGCCAGGAACAGGCCCTGCCAGAGCTGCACCGGCGTTGTGTTGAGCAGGTGGGACAGCGCGACGCAGGTAACACCGAGATGGCAGAAGCAGACGATGACAGCTTCGCGGTTCGTTTCATCCGAAGCGTGATAGCGGTAACCGTCGCGTACATAGCCGTAGCGCGCGAGAAGCGCATCGAGTCCGTCGGTCACAAAATGATAATTCTCGTCCATGTTTCCTGTCTGCATGATCGGATTTTTCGTCCAGAGATCATTGTCATAGAGATCCCGGTTCGCATCGAGCACATCCGGCAGAAAATCCCACGGAATCCGGCGTTTTCCCGTCTCTGGATCAATGACAGGAGCATCAAACTCCCGCAGCCACGGAAGAATTTCCGCTTCGCGGCCCGCATTTTTCAGCGTGAAAGAAGCCGTATCCTTCGCGCGTCCGAGCGGAGAGCAGTAAAAATCGGTGACGTTCCATTTTGCAGTCCGCTTCGAAAGCAGCTCAGCCTCACGCCAGCCTTTTTCAGTCAGCGAATCAATCTCATAATTCGGTTCACCATGGCGGATAAAAATAATTTTCATAGAATTCCTTTCCTCGTATGCCACAAATCGCTGGATTTATGCATCGAAAAGTCAATTTCAGTTCCGGAAAATCAGCGGTGAAACATAAAATATTCAGAACTGATGTCACTTAGGTTAGTGTATCACAAATTGTCAAATTTGTGTGGGTTTCTGCAGAAAAAGATGCGACAAATTGGAAGAGTGGGGTGATATGTTGAAAACTATGGGAAAACAATTAAAATGATGGTTTTTAAGGAGAAAAAACAATCAAAATAATGGTTTTTCCGTTTACAAATACAGATTTTTATGATTCAATAAAGAAAAAGTCGGGAATCATAAAACTGGAAGGTGAGGTTTATGAAAGAAAAATTATTTATAACGCCAGAGTATACAACGGCGAAAGAAATCAAGGAACTTCGGAAGGAACTGCATCTGACGCAGAAGGAGTTTGCGGAATTGATCAATTGTTCCAAGCCAACGGTAGAGCGCTGGGAGAGAAGTGAAGAAGTGATTCGCGGACCGATTGTTTTACTTTTGAAAATGCTGCAAAAATACCCGGAGTATGAGCAGGAAGTTAAAGTTCCGAAAAAGATATGGCCGCTTAGGCTCTGGTATATGTATGGACAGGATGTATGTACATTGATCGACGTAAATGAGCAGGAACGGAAAGTAAAAGTAAAAAATTATACAGAAAAAATTATGTTTCGGGCATTCGGAGTTGTGGAAGAACCAGATTATGAGCAGTATCTGGAATTTCTGGAATCACGATGCTTTCCGGAAAGCAGAGATAAGATGAAACTGATACTGAAAGATCTGGGACTGCCGTTTTACGATCCAATTATGATTATAGAAAAAACGGAAGGACGGATGGCGGAAGATGATTTCTGGATGCGGATAGAGAGGTAGAAGGATGGTAGAATTATTTGAACAGAATATCAGGACGAATGAGCGCCAGTCGTCAAAAGGAAACCAGTTAAAATGGGAAAATGAAGGAGTATGGTACAAAGCGGATTACACAGGATATGAGGGATTGTCGGAGTATATGATCTCGCATCTTCTGAAAAAATCAACGCTGGCGGAAGACGAATTTGTAGGTTACGATCTGGAAAAAATAAAATATGGGGCTGTAATTTATAACGGAGTAAAGAGCAAAAATTTTCTGAGGGAAGACTGGCAGATTATTACTTTGGAACGGCTGTTCAAAAATTTTTTTGGGGAAAGTCTGTATCAATCCCTGTATAGAATTCCAGAACATGAAGAACGTTTACGTTTTCTGGTACAGCAGGTGGAGCGGTTGACGGGGCTTCAGAATTTTGGTGTCTATATGAACAAATTACTGACAATAGACGCATTTTTCCTAAATGAAGACCGCCATACACATAACATAGCGGTTTTGATGAACGGAAAAGGTGATTATGCATATTGTCCGATTTTTGATCATGGGGCGGGGCTGTTGTCAGATACAACCATGGATTACCCTTTGACAGGGGATACTTATGCACTGATGAATCAGGTTCAGGCAAAAACGATATGCAGTGAGTTTGATGAGCAGTTGGATATTTCTGAGGCGTTATATAAAGGGAATCTGAAGTTTCATTTTACAAAAAAAGATGTGGAGGAATTGCTCGCGGATGCGGAGGAGTATCCAGAAGAAATACGAAAACGAGTAGAAACGATTTTATTTGCACAAATGCGAAAATATGCGTATTTGTTTTCGAAGGTGTAGAAAGGGAGGAAAAAAGAATATGCGTATTGCGTTGGCACAGATGAAAAATTCAGGAGATATGCAGGGTAATCTGAAGAAAAGTATAGAAATGATAAGGGAAGCGGCGGATCATCATGCGGATCTGGTTCTGTTTCCGGAGGTTCAGCTGACGGAATTTTTTCCGCAGTATGAAGGGAAAGATGCGGTCAAATATCGTCTTACAATTGATTCGGAAGAGGTACAGAAATTTCAGGCTGTGAGCAGGGAGTGTTCGATTTTTTCGGTGCCGAATATTTATCTGGAGGAAGATGGGAAGGCATATGATGCGAGCCTGCTGATCGGGAATGACGGGGAGATCAAGGGTGTTCAGAAGATGGTTCATGTTGCACAGGCGGAGCAGTTTTATGAGCAGGATTACTATACGCCGTCGGATGAGGGGTTTAAAGTATTTGATACGATATATGGAAAAATAGGAATCGTCGTCTGCTTTGACCGGCATTATCCAGAGAGTATCAGAACAGAAGCTTTGATGGGCGCGGATCTGATTTTGATTCCGACGGTGAATACGAAGGCGGAGCCGTCCGAGATGTTTGAATGGGAATTGCGGGTACAGGCATTCCAGAACAGTGCGGCGATTGCGATGTGCAACAGAGTAGGGACAGAAGGAAAAATGGAGTTTTCCGGTGAGTCGATTGTGGTTGATGCAAATGGAAATGTTCTTGCAAAGGCGGATGATGAAGAACAGATTTTGTATGTTGATATTGAACTGTCTGAGTCCATGAAAATCAGACAGAGCAGGCCGTATACGAATCTTAGAAGGAAAGAATTTTACCAATAATAATTTACAGAACAGAAATATTCATGAGGTCGTGAAAGTAGGGAAGTGTTGAATACTGATATTTTCGTGCAAACTGTCTTGGATGCATTGGCGCGATTCCTGTGACATGATTCCTATATCCTTCAACGTAGGCAACAGCTTCCGTGACGATCTGTAAAAGGTTTTTCTGAACTTCATTATATTCATCCTGGTCGACAACGACTTTTTTATTGTCTATGTAATTAGCTTTGTTGACCAGAATAATCTTACTGTAATCAAGACCAGATTTAGAACGCATGGAGCGCTGTGTGCCGCGGAACAGGAAAGCATTTTTATGATTGATGTGGGAACGAAAAGGAATACAAATGTAAAAATCCTTATGCGTGTCTACCAGAAGACAGCTGTAGGGACGTCCCAGTTTGTGCATCAGCTCGGGGTAGTTCGCTTCTGGATAGTCGTTCATAAAATCCTGTGTTAATTGGTAGACATCAGCAGTAAAGTTCATGTTTTCTTCCTCCGGGGGTAAAAAAACGGGGTCAGCCTTTCGGTCAACCCCGTTTGCTTTCTTCGCTCGGTCAATTTTTATTTTACCGACGAGTCGGAACCGTCACTCGTCATCTTCGCTCGGTCAGTTTTTATTTTACCGACGAGTCAGAACCGTCACTCGTCATCATTAGCGAAGCTGGGAAAAGATTGCTCTTTTCTTATCTATATTATATCGGTTTTGAGTTGGAAAATCAACAGGAAGAAAAAGAAAATTTTTACCGGATTTATAAAAAAATACTAAATTCGCCCACTTAGGACTAGCCGCCGCGGCAATGGGTTGGTAAAATAAAAGAAATGAGGGATATCGAAATCTTTACATAGGAGGAACACAACGACATGGCTGGATATGTGAGTCTTCAGGATGTAACCAAGACCTACAAGATGGGTGAGGTTACGATCAAAGCTGCGGATGGGATCAGTTTTGATGTGGAAAAGGGTGAGTTTGTGATTGTTGTCGGGCCGAGCGGGGCGGGTAAGACGACAGTGCTGAATATCCTTGGCGGAATGGATACGGCGACTTCGGGGAAGGTGCTGGTAGACGGAGCGGAGATCAGCAAGTATCGCGGGAAGAAGCTGATTCAGTACCGGCGGGAGGATATTGGGTTTGTTTTTCAGTTTTATAATCTGATGCAGAACCTGACGGCGCTCGAAAATGTGGAGCTGGCGATGCAGATCTGTAAGCATCCGCTGGATGCGTCGGAGGTGCTTGCGGAGGTTGGGCTGGAAGAGCGTATGAATAACTTCCCGGCGCAGCTTTCCGGCGGGGAACAGCAGCGTGTGGCGATTGCGCGTGCGCTGGCGAAAAATCCGAAACTTCTGCTCTGCGATGAGCCGACCGGTGCGCTCGATTATGTGACCGGAAAAGCGATTTTAAAACTGCTGCAGGATACCTGCCGGGAGAAAGGGATGACAGTCATTGTCATCACCCACAACTCGGCGCTGACACCGATGGCGGACCGTGTAATCAAAATCCGCAACGGAAAAGTAGCAGGCATGAAAACGAATGAGAACCCGACGCCGGTGGAAGAGATAGAATGGTAGGTGTGCGATGAGAGCATTTCGAAAAGATTTTTTACGGGAAATCACAAAGAACAAAGGGCGTTTTCTGTCGGTATTTTTCATCGTGCTTCTGGGCGCGGCGTTTTTCTCGGGAATCCGATCTGCGGAAGGGGATATGAAGGTTTCGGCGGATCGGTATTATGATGAAGTAAACTATATGGACTTAAAGGTTCTCGGAACGCTGGGTCTGACGGATGACGATCTGGCGGATATCGCGAAGACGGATGGCGTGAAAGCGGTCTACGGCGGAAAGACGCTGGAAGTTCTGTATGACATCGGCGAAAGTGAGCAGGTTGTAAAGCTGATTGCGCTGACGGACGGGGTGAATGAGCCGCGTGTGATTGAGGGACGGATGCCGGAGAAGAAAGATGAGATTCTCGTTGATACGCAGTTTTTGAAGAGTTCGGGCTGTGAGATCGGGGATCAGGTGACGTTTACTTCGGGAACGGACGATCCGCTGTCGGATTCGCTGACTGGGGACACGTTTACGATTGTCGGGTCGGCGACGCTGCCATATTATATGGATCTGAACCGCGGAACGGGATCCATTGGAAACGGAAGTATCAACAGTTTTGCGCTGCTGCTTCCGGAGACGTTTACGTCGGATCTCTATACGGAGATTTATGTTCAGGCGGACGGCGCGCAGGAAGAGGCGAGCTACAGCGATGCGTATGACGAGACGGTGAAGGCTGTGCAGACGAAGATTGAAGCGCTCGAGGATGAAGCGTGCGACCGGCGGTATACGGCTGTGAAGACGGAAGGCCAGGAAAAGATTGATGATGCGAAACAGCAGGTTGCTGATGCAGAGCAGAAACTGGCGGATGCCAAAACAGAACTGGACGACGGCGCACAGCAGCTTGCCGACGCGAAAGTGACGATTGCGGATAAAGAGCAGGAACTTCTCGACGGCGAGCAGACGTTAAAAGAGAAAGAACAGGAGCTGCTTGACGGAAAACAGACACTTGCTGAGAAAGAACAGGAACTTCTTGACGGAAAACAGACGATTGCAGACAAAGAGCAGGAACTTCTCAGCGCAAAAGCAACCATTGCAGATAAGGAGCAGGAACTTGCATCCGGCAAGGCAACGCTGAAAGACAAAGAAGCGGAGCTGGCGAGCGGAAAAGCCACGCTGGAAGCGAAAGCGGCAGAAATGGAAAGCGGAAAAGCGGAGCTGGAAGCAAAAGCGGCAGAATTGGAAAATGGAAAAGCGACGCTGAATCAGAAAGCCGAAGAACTTGCAAGCGGAAAAGCGACACTTGAGGTAAAATCAAAGGAACTTTCCGACGGAAAAGCACAGCTTGCAGAAAAAGAAACAGAACTGGCATCCGGCAAAAAAGAGTTAGAAGAAAAAATGACGCAGCTTTCGGTAGCAAGGACTGAACTGACCCAGAAGCAGACGGAGCTGAATACCGCAAAAGAGCAGCTTTCCACAAAAGAAACGGAATTGAATGCTGCAAAAGAACAGCTTACTGCTGCGCGTGAGGAGCTGGAAAGCAAAAAGGCAGAAACGGCCGAGGGACGCACACAGTATGAAGCACAGAAAGCAGCGTATGAGGAGCAGAAGAGTCAGTATGAAACAGCGAAAGGTCAGTTGGCTCAGATTTCGGAACAGATTCCAGTGATGGAAGCTGCGCAGACAGAAGTGGCAAGTCAGATCGATGCAATTGCCGCTCAGCTTGATGGCCTGACGGAAGAAGATGAAGTGTATGCGTCTCTTCTGGAACAGAAAACTGCATTGGAAGCAAAACAGGCAGAGTTGGAGCAGCAAATTTCCACGATGCAGGAGCAGAAAACATTTCTGGAACAGAACATCGCAGCATTTGAAGCAGCCAGCGCTGATGCGGAGGCTCAGCTTGCTGCAGCAGAGGCACAGATTACGGATGCGGAAAACCAGCTTGCCGCAGCAGATGCACAATTAACAGAAAAAGAGCAGGAATGTGCCGCAGGTGAGGCTCAGATTGTTTCTGCAAAAGAAGAGCTGGAAAATGGAGAAGCACAGATTACAGCCGCTCTTGCACAGATTGCAGACGGAGAAGCGCAGGCGAGTGCTTATCAGAAACAACTGGAAGATGGGGAAGCACAGCTTACTGCCGCCAAAGTGCAGATTGCGGATGGCGAAGCGCAGATTGAAGCAAACCGTGCAAAACTGGAAGACGGTGAAAGCCAGCTTGCCGCCGCCAGAGCCCAGATCGCAGACGGTGAGCAGCAGATTGCATCTTACCGGCAGACGATTCAGTCGGGAGAGGCACAGCTTGCGGATGGAAGAAAGACGATTTCAGATGGAGAAAGTCAGCTTGCTGCAGCAAAGCAGACCATTGCCAGTGGAGAAAGTCAGATTGCGGAAGCGAAACAGACAATCGCCGACGGTGAAAGCCAGTTAGCGGACGCCAAACAGACAATTGCGGATGGCGAAAGCCAGTTAGCAGAAGCAAAGCAGACGATCGCAGATGGCGAAGCCCAGCTTGCGGATGCGAAACAGGAAATTGCCGATGGCAAAATCTCCATCGCAGACGCGAAACAGGAAATCGCTGACAAAGAAAAAGAACTGGAAGACGGCAGAGCCGAATATGAAAAAGCAAAAGCCGACGCCGAGCCGGAAATCGCGGATGCGAAGCAGGAGATTGCGGACGGTGAGAAAACGCTTGCCGATCTGAAAAAGCCGACCTGGTACGTCTGGGGACGGGATAAGGTGACGTCCACGGAAAGCTTTGGCCAGGACGCAGGCCGTATCTCGAATATTGGAAAATTCTTCCCGGTCATCTTCTTCCTAGTGGCCGCTCTCGTCAGCCTGACCACGATGACGCGAATGATCGAAGAACAGCGTCAGCAGATCGGAACGCTGAAAGCGCTCGGCTATTCCGACGGCGTGATCGCATTTAAGTATTTCGCGTATGCAATGCTCTCCACTGTATCCGGCGCACTCGCGGGCGTGGTGGTTGGAGAAAAGATACTGCCCTGGGTCATCATGAATGCCTACGGCATGCTGTATACAGGACTCCCCTACTACATGACCCCGCTGAAC
>CAVBNJ010000097.1:0-8838 GCA_963596755.1 bacterium | reverse complement strand
AAGAGGTCGGCGTACAGCCGGATATCATTGCAACTGCAAAATCCATCGCAGCCGGCGTTCCGCTTTCTGCCATCGTTGCAAGAGATGAAATCATGGAAGCTCCGGCTCCTGGAACGATCGGCGGTACCTTCTGCGGCAACCCGCTCGCCTGCGCCGCAGCGTTAAAAACGATCGAAATCATGGAGCGCGATCATCTCGCAGACCGTTCCGTTGAGATCGGAAAGAAAGTGACCGAGCGCTATCTCGCGATGAAAGAGAAATATGAGTGCGTCGGCGATGTCAGAGGCCTCGGCGGTATGGTCGGCATCGAGTTTGTCACCAGCAAGGCAACAAAAGAGCCGGCTGCGGCACTGACTTCCGCCATCATTCAGGAATGCGTACAGCACGGCCTGATGGTTGAGGGCGCCGGAACGTACAACAATGTCATCCGTTTTCTGGCTCCGCTCGTTATGACCGATGAGCAGCTTGCCGCAGGACTTGATATTTTCGAGAATGCAGTCGCTGCGTGTGCTGCAAGACAGTAAGACATCCAGAAAAAGAAAGACCCCGCTTTTCATGGCGAGGTCTTTCTCTTTTTATATCATCTATTCTGTTTTCTTATCCTTTACTCCAACGGCTCACCCAGCCCGCTCTTAATTGCGGCAACTGCTGCCTGAAGTGCTTCTTCTTCATCTTCTCCGCTGCTGCAGATCTCAATCGTTTCTCCCTGCTTGATTCCGGCGGCGACGATGCTTAAAATGCTCTTTAAATTAACCGTTCCATGCATCCCATTATTCTCGTAGGCAAACGAAATGGCAGATTTGTACCGGCTTACGCTGTTTGACAAATTTACCGCATTTAAAAGATGCAGGCCTGACGGATTGACAATCGTTACTTTTTCACTTACCATCTTACGTTCCCCCTGTCTTCTCATTCGTATTCTGTTTCATTATACCACTATAACACGGTTTTGTGAAAACAGTTTGAAAAATCGATCAGATGTTTTTTAATTCTTTGCGTTTACTCAGCTGACTGAATCCAAGATAATAAATAATATACGCGATCGTCGTAATAATCCACGACAGCGGATAGCAGAATGCTGCTCCCTTAATCGTATGGAAATGCGGCAGCACCGCAATCGCCCACACGATCCGGACACCGCAGATACCAAATCCGGTCAGGAACATCGGAATCCAGGCATCGCCGACGCCGCGGAGTGCGCCGGAAAGAATCTCGATCGTGATATACGTAAAGTACGCCGGTACCAGAAAATGAATCAGGCTGTGGCAGATTTCCTGTACCGCCGGGTCGCTCGTAAACAGGGAAATCAGCACGTCGCCCACCAGGAACAGGAAGACAACGAGCGCACCGGTCATAATCACCGCCATGACCATACTGGTCCGCACACCGCGGTGTACACGGTCCATCTTTTTCGCGCCGTAGTTCTGTCCGACAAACGTCGTCGCCGCGATACCGAGCGCATTGATCATCATCCAGAAGAGACCGTCGACTTTTCCGTAGGCTGCCCAGCCGGCCATGCTGTTCGTTCCGAGGGAATTGACTGCCGACTGGATAATGACGTTCGATACGGAATACAGAATCGCCTGCACGCCGGCCGGAAAACCGATGCGGACAATCCGTTTCAGCATAATCCAGTCAATGCCGATTTTGCGGATCACCAGACGATACATATCTTTCGTCCGCATCAGCGCTCCCATAACGAGAAGCGCGCTGATGAGCTGCGACAGAATCGTCGCAAGGGCCGCTCCCATAACGCCCATGTGAATGCCGACAACGAACAGGAAGTCCAGCACAATATTCGTCATACAGCAGATGATCAGATAGACGAGCGGCCGTCTGGAATCACCGATCGCACGCAGGATACCGGAACCCATGTTGTAGAGCAGGTTACCAATCGTTCCGAGGAAGAACACACGCATGTAGACCAGCGCATGGTTCATGACGTCGTCCGGCGTATTCATGATGCCGAGCATCCAGCGGGAACCGGCGAAACCGACCACCGTCAGCACAATACCGCCGAGGATGGAAAACGCAACGGCGGTGTGAACGGCCCACTGGACTTTATCTTCCTGCTTCGCACCATAATACTGCGAGATAACAACCGTTGCACCGCTGGACAGGCCGACAAAAAATCCGACGAGCAGATTGATCAGCGTACCCGTTGTTCCGCCGACGGCCGCGAGTGCCTCTTTTCCGAGGAAATGGCCGACGATCATCGCATCCACCGTGTTGTAAAGCTGCTGGAAAAACGTTCCGAACAGAATCGGCAGAAAGAAAATCAGAATCTGTTTCCAGATGACACCCTCGGTAATCTGGTTTACATTTGCTTCTTCGCTATTTACTTTTTTCATACCCAATACCTTCTAAAACTGCCGCCGCACGCTTTCGCATGTACGGCGGCAGTCCCCCTTTATCCATTATTTCGTTGTCTGTTTTATCTTCCGTTCAGATACTCTTTCAGGAAATCAAACAGGGTCTGCATTTCTTCTCTCGTACCGATTGTGATACGCAGATAGTTGTCAATGCGCGGTTTGTTAAAGTAACGCACATAAATATGACGCTCGCGAAGCGCCGCAAAAAGCTCTTTTGCTGGTACGCTTCTGTGTGTCGCAAAAATAAAGTTTGATTTGGAATCCTCAAAGGAGAATCCCAGTTTTTTCAGCTCCTCTTTCGACCACTCTCTCGTCTCGACTACTTTTTTTACCGTCTCGCGGAAATATTCCTCGTCGCGGATCGCTGCGGCTCCGACGGCAATCGTGGTCTGGTTCATCGTGTAGGAGTTGAAGGAATATTTCACATCGTTCAGATACGAAATCATCTTCTCATTTCCGATCGCATAGCCGATGCGCATACCGGCAAGGGAACGGGATTTGGAAGTCGTCTGGACAACCAGCAGATTGTCGTATTTGTCGATCAGCGGCTGCGCGGTGGAAGCTCCGAAATCTACATACGCCTCATCCACGATCACAACCACATCCGGGTTGTGCTGCAGAACGGACTCGATCGCGGAAAGAGAAAGTTCCACGCCGGTCGGCGCATTCGGGTTCGGGAATACGATTCCGCCGTTTGGATGATTCTCTGCGAAATACTGCTCCGGCACGATGCAGAAGTTCTCGTCAAGCGGGATCTGCTCGTACGGAATGCGGAATTCCTCTGCCCAGACATCGTAGAAGGAATACGTGATATCCGGGAAAAGAATCGGTTTGTCGGAGTTAAAATACGTCATAAACGACATCGCCAGAACATCGTCCGAACCGACACCGACGAAAACCTGCTTCGGGCTTACGTGGTAAACATCTGCGATCGCCTGCACCAGATCGGCCGCGGTCGGATCCGGGTAGAGACGAAGGGTATCCTCTTCTGCCACTTTTTTCAGCGCCTCTGCGGCAGCCGGTGACGGCGGATACGGGTTTTCGTTCGTGTTCAGCTTGATCATGTCGGCCTCATGCGGCTGCTCGCCAGGTACATACGGCACAACTTTTCTTATGTTCTTTTCCCAGTTACTCATAAGTTCCTTCCTTTCTGCTTGCGCCCGGGCTTTATTTTCCCGGGCTTCTTCTAGTTTCTCTTTTTCAGCCTCTCTTCTTCCAGGTAGAAGGATAGAAAAGGATCATCATCGGGAACAGTTCAAGGCGTCCTGCCAGCATATCGAAGATCAGAACCAGCTTGGAAACCGGGCTGTAGCCGAAGAAGTTGCTGGTCGGGCCTACCTGGTCGAGTCCAGGTCCGATGTTGTTCAGCGTCGCGGCAACTGCCGTGAAGTTTGTCTCGAAGGAAAATCCGTCAACACTGATGACCAGCATGGAGAAGCAGTAGATCACCAGATAAACAATCAAAAATACGTTGATCGCCCGCAGAACATCATGCTCTACCGGGTGATCGTCGAAGCGGATGCGCTTGATGCTGCGCGGATGGACGATCGAAGCGAGCTCTTTTTTGACGGTTTTTAAAAGAATCAGGATTCGGGAAACCTTGATTCCGCCTCCGGTCGAACCGGCGCAGGCTCCGATGAACATCAGCATCACCAGTATACACTTCGACAACTCCGGCCATAGGTTGAAGTCCGTTGTGGAGTAACCCGTCGTGGTGATGATGGAACCGACCTGGAAAAAGGCGGTCCGTATCGTCTCACCAAACGAATGGTACATCGGATATGTATTCCATGTAATCACCCCTACCGCCAGAAGGATAATCAGGAAATACGCTCTTACCTCCTGGGAAGCAAGGGCAGCTTTTCCTTTTTTGCAGAGCATCAGGTAATAAAAGTTAAAATTGACACCGAATGCAATCATCGCAACCGTTAAAATCCATTGCTGTGCCGGTGTGTATGCCGCACAGCCGCTGTTTAATACGGCAAATCCTCCGGTTCCGGCAGCACCCATGGCGAGTGTGACAGAATCGAAGACTTTCGCGCCGGAAAGCAGCAGGGCAACGGTTGTGAGAACGGTCATGCCAAGGTAAATCTGATACAGAATTTTGGCGGTTCCGCGCACACGCGGCACGAATTTCGAAACGGTCGGTCCCGGGCTTTCCGCCTTCATCAGGTTCATGACCGAACCGCCTTTCATTGGAAGCAGGGCCAGGATGAAGACCAGAACACCCATGCCGCCGATCCAGTGTGAGAAGCTTCTCCAGAACAGGCTGGCGTGGGAAAGTGCTTCCACGTCATTTAAGATGCTGGCTCCTGTCGTGGTGAAACCGGAAACGATCTCAAACAGGGCATCGATATAAAACGGGATTTCTCTTGTAATCACAAACGGCACAGCGCCGAAGATACCAAGAACGACCCAGCTTAAAGACACGCACACAAATCCGTCACGGGAATAGATTTCCATATTGGACGGCTTTTTAAAGCAGAGTGCGAAACCGGCCGCAATGCAGATCAGACCCCAGATGAGGTACACAAAGCCTGCCTTTTCCTGGTACAGGGCTCCGACCAGCGCCGGAAGCATCATCAGGATGCCTTCTACTTTCAGCACCCAGCTGATGACAAAACGAATCATTTTGTAGTTCATTGTCCGCTTCCCCCGTTACTCTGCCAGAATCTCGTGGATATCCTGCAGGCCGGTCTCCGTCGTTACGATGATGACGGAATCTCCTGCCTCAAAGGAATCCTGTCCGCCTGGGATGATGACTTTTCCCTGGCGTGTGATGGCTGCTACCAGAAGGTTCGGCCGCGTTTTCATATCCTGCAGGCGGATGCCGATCAGACGGCAGTTCTGGTTGACGATAAACTCGAGGGCTTCCACACGGTCCTCCATCAGCTTGTACAGCGTTTCGACGTTGCTTCCGATAGAATTTTTCATTGCGCGGACGTACTGCAGAATGTACTCTGCGGTGATGTGTTTCGGATAGATCAGGCTGTCCAGGTTCAGGCTGTGGATGACATCGTTGAACTCCAGATGGTTGATCTTCGTTACCACTTTTGAGGATACTTTTTCTTTCGCATACAGCGACAGAATGATGTTTTCCTCGTCCATGTCGGTGCAGGCCACAAACGAATCCATGTCCTGAATGCGCTCCTCTTTTAAGAGTTCCTGATCGCTTCCGTCTCCGTAGATGACGGTTGCATCCGGCAGTGTCTCGCTTAAGACTTCGCAGCGGTCCTTGTTTTTCTCGATGATCTTGACGTCAACGTTCATGTGCGCCAGTGATTTTGCGAGGTAATACGTAATCTCACCGCCGCCGACGATCATCGTGTTGCGGACTTTGTTGGTATGGACACCGATTTTCTTGAACAGGTTCTCAGCGCTCTGCGGTGTGGTGATGATCGAAAGGCTGTCGTTCGCCTGAATCACAAAATTTCCGTCTGGTATGTAGACTTCTCCGTTCCGCTCAACGGCGCAGACCAGCATGCCGTACTGGAGTGCTCCGGAAAGTTCGCGCAGCGACATACGGACGATTTTGGATGTCTCCGGCACTTTGAAGCGCAGCATTTCGATTCGTCCGCGGGAAAAGCTGTCGATCTCGATCGCCGACGGGAAGCGCAGCAGTCTTGCCATCTCCATGGCAGCCGCGTGCTCCGGGTTGATGATCATGGACAGACCCAGTTTTCTGCGGATAAATTCTCTCTCCTCCCGATACATCGGGTTTCGAACTCTGGCGATGGTGTGGCAGTCTGCCGCCTGTTTGGCGATGACACAGCAAAGCAGGTTCATTTCATCACTTTTGGTTACGGCAATCATCAGATCCGCGTGCTCAATGTCCGCCTCCTGAAGCACCTGATAGCTTGCTCCATTTCCAACGATTCCCATGACGTCGTAAGTGTTGGAAACGTTGCGGACCACAATACTGTCTGTGTCGATGATCGTCACGTTGTTGTCCTCACGGCTCAACTGGGCGGTCAGTGCGGTTCCGACTTTTCCGCATCCTACAATGATAATTTTCATGTTCTCTCCCTTCAATGCAAAAGCATTTCGCGTAAAATAGTAAAGACCCGCCAGGCGGCATCGTAAGACCATTTTTCGATGCACTCCCAAAAGCAGATCCGTTTACCCCTATTGTACGATGGCGATTATATCATATTTCCCGGAAAAGCGGAATAGATTTTAACAACATTTTGGGCGGAGTTTTTGTGATGATTGACCAAAAAAGGGAAAACCTTTTGAACCTTGCGCTTGATGCGACGGCGGTTGAGCGGCGGCGGGTGCCGGAGCTTGATGCCGGATACAATGCGTCGAACCGGACATGGGAAGTGATTGTGCAGTATCAGGGGGATCTGTCGTTTCTTTCGGAGCAGGGGGTGCGTGTGACGCTGCTTCTCTTTCAGTATGCCATTCTGCTGGTGCCGGAATCTCTGATGGATTATGTGACGGGGCTGCCGCAGATTACGTATATGGAAAAGCCGAAGCTGCTGTTTTTTGCGGATGCGTTTGCGCGGAGTGTGTCCTGCATCACGCCGGTGCAGGAGGGGATTTCGGGGCTGTATGGGGACGGGGTGCTGCTCGCGTGCATTGATTCGGGCGTGGATTATGCGCACCCGGATTTCTGTGCGGCGGACGGGACAAGCAGGATTGCGCTGCTGTGGGACCAGACGATTCCGGGGGACCCGCCGATGGGGTATGCGCTGGGGTCGGTGTATACAAGGCGTCAGATCAATGAGGCGCTTGCGGCTGACACACCCGAGGAGCGGTTTGCGCTTGTGCCGTCCCGCGATGTGACGGGGCACGGGACGGCGGTGCTGGGGATTGCGGCTGGGAATGGGCGCTCCTCTGCGGATGGCTCAATGCGGGGCGTGGCACCGGAGGCGACGCTTGTTGTCGTGAAACTCGGCAATCCCGATCCGGCGGACCTGCCGCGGACGTCGCAGCTCTTACAGGCGGTGGATTTCTGCGTAAGGTATGCGCTGCTGGCGGAACGGCCGCTGGTCATTAATTTGAGTTTCGGGAATAATTATGGGGCGCACAGCGGGGGATCGCTGCTTGAGACGTATCTCAATGCGGTGTCAAATCTTGGACAGAATGTGATCTGCATCGGGGCGGGGAATGAAGGGGATGCGGGACGGCATTATGCGGGGAATTTGAAGGCGGATCGCGGGGCGGCCAGTCAACCGCGAACGGTCCGCGCGATGTCTGATCTGGCTGTGCCTTCTGCGGTCTCGGCAGCGGCTGACTGGGCTGTTTCCGTCGAATTTCAGGTCGGCGCTTATGAATCCTCGTTCAGTCTTCAGATCTGGAAAGTTTACGGGGATGAAATCTCGATTGAACTGATCTCCCCCGGCGGCATCCGCTCCGGCACGCTCTCTCCCGTCCTCGGCACCGCGCGCCTGACGCTCGGTCCGACGGAACTTCTTCTATTTTATGGTATGCCGTCCCCCTACAGCCAGGCGCAGGAAATCTACCTCACCTTCCAGGGCGCCGGAAACCAGCTTTCCGTCGAGAGCGGCATCTGGACCTTACGCCTCACCCCCGGCCGCCTCATCTCCGGCTCCTTCGACCTCTGGCTCCCCGGCGGAAACGCTCTCGGCACGCAGACCCGCTTCTTCTCTCCGTCCGCCGACACCACCCTCACGATTCCCTCCACCGCCCGCTCCTCCATCACCGTCGGTGCCTACGACCCCCGCCTCTCCTCCTACGCCAGCTTCTCCGGCCGCGGCTACACCCGCATCCTCCACGAAATCAAACCCGACCTAGCCGCCCCCGGCGTGAACATTCCCGCCCCGCGCGCCGGCGGCGGCTACGCCTCCTTCACCGGAACCTCGTTTGCCACCCCCTTCGTCTCCGGAAGCGCCGCCCTCATGATGGAATGGGGCATCCTCCGCGGGAATGATCCTTTTTTATATGGAGAAAAACTGAAAGCCTACCTCATCTCCGGCGCAAAACCCATCGCCTCCGAAACCGAATACCCAAATCGCCGCGTGGGGTGGGGCGCACTGTGCCTTAGCGCAAGTCTGCCCACTTAGCAGTCGAAATACACACAAAACCCCTGCCGCCACGGACTGAAAAATCCGGGCTGGCAGGGGCTTTGCTGTTTTTATAAGTATTGACTGAATTCCACTTTTTCTTTATTCGGGCCTTCGATTGTGAAAAAGCGGACGCCGTTTTCCCAGAAGGGAAGGAAATGGACTTCATCCTGTGTGGTGTTGAGTCCTGCGGCGGTGATCATTTCATGGACTTTCTCGATATCTTTTACATCGATCGCCACATGGTCAATTGCGCCGGATTTCAGCGCTGCGGCTTTGTTTTCGTACGTTTCGATTACGAGTGTTCCGAGTTTTAAGAAGGCGACTTTCTCATCCGCTGCCTCATTTACGGTCTGGAATGCGACGGTAAAACCGAGGTTTTCATAAAAGGCAATCGTTGTTTCGATGTCGTTGGTTGGGATTCCGATGTGCTGGAG